>JBEKKD010000643.1:0-2934 GCA_050010895.1 Armatimonadota bacterium | reverse complement strand
CGTAGAGCCATCCCGGGCCCTTCGCCCACTCCGGCGCCTGCTCCGGGTTCCAGAACTCCTCCGGATCGTTCACGTGCCAGAGGACCGGGAACTGCGTCTCTTCCAGGCGGGCGAAGTAGTCGTCATAGACGACCGAGTCCAGAGCGATGCCCGAGGCCTTCCGCGTGTTGGGCTTGCCGTTGATCATCTTGATGCCGTCGGCCCCGAGCGCGGCGTAGAGGTCCACCTGCTTCGCGAGCGAGTGGGTCCACCTGTGATCCAGGTCCTTGCCCAGGAAGGATTGGTCGAGGCCGGCGAACCAGTAGACCTTCTCGGGATGGCGCGCCTTGGCGTAGAGAGCCTGCGGGTCGGCGCTGGCGCGCCCTGGAAAGCTGGTGACGACGATGTTGATCTCGCCCACGCCGCCGCCGGCCATGCTCTCCAGCATACCACCGATCGCGTCCAGATCCGTCCCGCCGAAGTGCGTGTGGCAGTCGACGATAGGCAGCCGCGCCAGGTTCGAGAGGTTCACGGAACGCCTCCTGTATGATGAGCCAAGTAGGGGCAGATTCGACGCCGCCGCGATCTTCCCTCGGACGGCTGTGACGGGCCGCTGAGGCCGAGCGCTATCCTTGACACCCCAGAGATGCCCATGCTAGAATCGCGCATTGGTTGGGCTCAAGAGGCATCAGGCCGCTCGGAAAGCCTCCCGTTGCGAGGGATCGGCATTCGGGGCCCCATCGTCCAGAGGCCTAGGACGCCGGCCCTTCAAGCCGGAAACGGGGATTCGAATTCCCCTGGGGCTACCATGCTGCGTTGTGGGTCTGGATTCGCAGCCAGTGTAACGGGATCGGCGGGCGGGCGCATGGCTCAGTGGGAGAGCGCCTGCTTCACACGCAGGAGGTCGCTGGTTCAAATCCAGCTGCGCCCACCAGGTTGATGGGTCTGGCCGAGTCCCGGGGGTTCAGTATCTGGGCGGATAGCTCATCACGTGGCTCTGGGCGGCGAAGTCGGCCAGAACACGTGAGCGCAGGCCGGAGTTGGGCGAAGGGATTGGCTCGGGCGAATAGCTCAGTTGGTAGAGCGCTTGCTTTACACGCAAGTGGTCACAGGTTCGAGCCCTGTTTCGCCCACCATTAGGCATCACGTGGCTCTGGGCGGCGAAGCCGGCCGGAACGCGCGAGCGCAGGCCGGATGTGGGCGAATTGCTCATCCCATGGGGCAGGCGTCTGGTCTGCCGAGGAGTACACGCGGAGCCGTAGTGCAGTTGGTTAGCACACCGGCCTGTCAAGCCGGAGGTCGCGGGTTCAAGTCCCGTCGGCTCCGCCAGCGTTTCCGCTGGCTCAACCCACAGCATATGGTCGCGTCGTGCCGGGTTAGCTCAGGTGGTAGAGCGCGGGACTGAAAATCCCGGCGTCCCCAGTTCAACTCTGGGACCCGGCACCAGGATACCTAGGCGACGGCAGAGACGCCGTCACCCTTTTCACGCTTAGGCCGAGGGCCGCTGTTAGCCTCTGAGCACGCGGCGGGCGAGCCCCTCCTTCTTCGCCGCCGAGATCTCGGTCTGCACCTGAGGGCGCAGGTTCGAAGCGGGGGCGGGATTCGCGAAAGCCGATGAAACCGCGTCTCCGCGCCGTGAGTATCAGATCGGCGTCAGCCTGTCGTAGAGCCGCTCTCCTGCACTTCCCGCGATTCCGTTCTTCCGCTCAGATGTGCTCCCCTTCAGACACACGCTACATACTGAAGGGGTTCAAGTGTGCATAGGGCAAAGCGTTCGTCCACACCGAGTGGAGCCAGGCCAGCATGCCGCTTGACTGCCGTCGCCCGCGCGAGTACATTCAGCGTGTGCCGCCAAACGGTGGGTGATGGCATGGGTGCAGGACCACCTGTTTCCTGCAGCGGACGCCAAATCAGGGCCAGCCAGGCAGCGGAGGGGAGAGCGATGACTGACAACACTCCGTTTCCAGCGGCAGAGTTCCGCCGCCAGATTGCCACTCTGGCGGAAGCGTTGCGAGACGGACTGCTTTGCCCGGTGGTCGGGGCTGGCCTAAGCCAGAATGCCGATCTACCGTCTTGGGACGATCTCGCCACCTTGATGGCAAACGAGCTGGGTCTATCCGAAGCTGAGCGCGCGGCCGAGCCTGATCCTTTGGCGATCGCTGATCTCTACGAAAGCCGACACGGGATCCATGAACTGCGTCGACTCTTCGTTCGAGAGCTAACCAGGGTCAGCCAACCGTCTCAAGCCCACTACGCTCTAGCTGCTGTCGCCGCGCAGTGCCCCATCTTCACCACCAACTACGACCCTCTGCTCGAAACGGCACTGGAAGGCCACCTGGGCAGGAGGCCCGCTACTCGGTTCATTGATCGTGATTACCCCTACTCGCCGGCCGCTGGCGAGGCCGTTGTCTACAAGGTCTGCGGGGATGTCGAGTCGCCTACGTCGATGGTGATCACCAGCCGAGAATTCTGTGAGTACCCTCAGACTCATCCCAACTTCCACGGCGCCTTGAAGGAGGCGCTGAAGGCGAAGACAGCGCTTATCATCGGTGCAAGCCTCAGAGACCCAAACTGGCAGAGAGTCTATTCACAGGTACTATCCGAGCTCGGCGAGAACGCTCGCCGTCACTACGCCATCTTCGACGCACTGGAGGACCAGCTAATTGAGCAGTACCGCGCGCTCCATCTCGAACCCGTCTGTCTGGGAGACTACAGGCACCTCGTCGGCTTTCTGCGCGGGGTCCGAGCGGCTGCCGGAAGAGAGATGCCAACGGATCGCACCAGGCCCAGCACGGTGTTCGTCTTGCCACCGCCTGTCGCAGTCCTAGATGAGACGCTGAGGGAGGCTTTCGAAGACGCAAAGCGCAAGTCGGATCGCGGTCTCTGGTCAAGTGCGTTGAACGATCTCAACCTGCTGCTCCGACGACTCGCCACATTGCGTGACGAACGGAATCT
>JBEKKD010000642.1:0-3091 GCA_050010895.1 Armatimonadota bacterium | reverse complement strand
CGGCCGACCCATCGTCCTGCAGGCGGCCCTGTCTGTGCCACCAGGCCTGCCCGCAGGCGCGTACTCCGTCGCCGTCTCCGTGTTCGAACCCGGCGACTCGCAGCCCGCCCGCCGCCGCATCAGACTCGGGATGGTGGGGGAACACGACGGCCAGTACATACTGGGCGAGGTCCGTGTGGAGTAGGGGAGGACCGCTCGCGGGCGGGGCACGCTAGTCTTCGTGTCCGCGCTCCGGGTCGTGCAATCTATCAGATATTGGCGCGGTCGGAACATCCGAAGGCCGGTTTCCGTGCGATGACGCGCCAGTGAAATGTGGCTGCCTGGCTGTGCTCGTTGAGCTTCTCCTCCAGCGACTCAATATCGTAGGAGGCCAGCAATGAGCGAATCTCCTGCTCCGTGCAGTAGTGGTGCGGCACCGGGCCCTCGCGACGATTCTCGTCAACCCATGTCCCGGGTTCGATCTCGCGGCCCTTGCTCAAGTCACGGTTGCGTGGTGACGGCATGACCCACACAAACAAGCCGTCTGCCGCTAGCTTCTGGTGAATGAGACTGATGATGCGGGCGAGCGTTGCGATATCGGTGTGATGGATGACGTGAGCAGCTACCACGCCATCGAAGTAATCATCAGGGAAAGGGATTTCGGTCATCTCGACGTCGAGCACCTGCGCCTGAAGGCCCGCTTCTTCAAGGTTGCGCCGGCAGGCGCTCACCGCGGCGGGCGCGTTGTCGGTGGCTGTCACCTCAAAGCCGCGTGAGGCCAAATAGATGGTGTGGCGACCGACCCCGCACCCGATGTCGAGAGCGCGCCGGCGCCCTTCTCCCTCGAGTGAATCGGCCATGGTCACAACTTCCGGTAGCGGGGGCCTTTCGCGCCATTGCTTCGCTATCTCAGGATCTTGCCACAACTTCTGCCAGCCGATCATAGCACGCCTCCGATCTGCCAAGCCGTAGTCATCATAGCACGACGGCTCACTCCATGCTACGCCAGATGCTGCGGTCAGAGCCGCTTTGCGCTCTGCTCCGGGAATGCGGGCGGTCGTGCCGCGTACCCTGTCCCCCCGAGAAATGCTATCCGTGGGGTCAGTGGTCGGAGAATAGGGACTATCCTAGGAACAGAGGTGCAGAGTCGCTTCCTGTCCCAGCTCGCGCCCGCCACTGGGCCGGTTCAATCTTGAGGAGAGCTGCCTACGTCTGTCTGCTGCTCCCTCAGCACTTGCAGCAGATCATCGGGCGTCAGGCCGGATCCGCTTCCGACGCGTTCCAGCGTCTCCTGATTCCACGCGTGATCAGGAGCGAAGCGAATCAGGCGATCCAGCAACTCGGCTTGAAGCTCTCCAGGCAGCTCCCCCCGCGTCCACCTCCGGCGGGCGTCAGCTCTCTCTGCCTCATCCTGAGACAGAAGGCGCCATCCCAATCGCAGCAGCCGCATTGACAGGTGGTGTTCCCGACGCATCTCGCGCCACAGCGTCCAGGCCGTGAGCAGCCCTCTCTTCTGGAGACTCGCCTCGATCAAGGCCTCCTCCAGTTGCTGGAGGGCCAGGTGCAACCCAAGACGGCGGTTTTCTATCCGCAACCGCAGGTTTTCTCGCGCGAGCGCGGCCGCCTCCGTAAGTGTTTGTTTTATCTCCCTCTGCCGATACGGCTCCAGACCTCGGAATGCCCCGCTGCTGCCTCCGGGTTCAAACTGGCGTTTGTCGCGTCAGAAGTCGGATTCGCGCGCCGAGGTCCACATTTGCCCGCCTGCTGGCGCGCGGTTCGCGATCACTATGATCGAGGTGAAACTGAACACTGTCTTGCTGCATCTAACCATTGGGAAACGGCGGGATTGCTGGCTGAGGCGGGCAAGTCGTCGGGATCGGGCTAGTGCTCAGTCCCTACTCAATTGATGGATAGAGCTTCCTGAGCTTTATCCGTGCATCTTCCGTCGTAAACTGCCAATTGATCGTAGTAGTTGCGCTGTCGCGTACCCGCTCCCATGCGGCCGTCTCCCGGCGCAGATCGTCAGCATTGTCGATGCGACGCGAGAGGCACTGCCTCCCCAGGATGCTGAGTTCGATCTCTGCCATGTTCAGCCAGCTACCGTGTTTAGGCGTATAGTGAAACTCAAAGCGATCTGCAATCTGCTTGGCTTCGGCCGGCTCGAATGCCTCCTACAGCGAGGCCGGTGAGTGCGTGTTCAGATTGTCCTGCACCAGCACGATCACCTCCGCCTCCGGGTACGCCTCTTCCGAGAGCTGGCGCAGGCATTCCGCATACTCCCTCCTGGTCCGCCGCTCCGTCACCTCCACCTCCCGCTGGCCTGCCAGGGGCTCGAAGATCATGAAGATATTCGCCACCCCGTTGCGGACGTATTCGTAATCATACCGGGCCGGCTCCCCAGGGGAGACCGGCACCGGGTCGGCCACCTCGCCCACGAGTTGCTTGCTCGTCTCATCCAGACACACTACTGGACGCTCCGGGTCATAGGGCCGCGTGTAGACCTCCAGCACGTCTTCCATCTTCCAGACAAACTCGGCATTCGCTTCCGGCAGAATGCACCACTGCTTGCTCAGCCAGGGCTTGATCTCGTTTTTTTAGCGTCCGGCCCACGGTGTTTTTCGACACCTCCTCCACATACTCCAGCGCCACCATCCGCTCCGCCAGCAACCGCAGCGTCCAGCGACTGCGACCCTCCGGGGGCTGGCTGCAAGCCAGCGCGATCAGATGCGCCTCGCCCTCTCCGTCCAACTTCCGCAGATATTCGCGGCGGGGCCTTCGCCGCTCCAGAGCGGCCTGCAAACCCTCTTCGACAAACTGCTGGCGCACCCGCTCGACCGTGGCTCTTCCTACTTCCAGCCCGTCGGCAATAGCCTGGTCCTCCCAGGCTGGCCCCCCCTCCGCCGCGTCGGCTTTCAGCAGCATCCTCGCGTGCATCAGCTTCCGAGCCGCCGCCTTCCCGCGGGAAACCATCCCCCGCAACAGCTGCCGTTCCTCCAGCGTCAAGGTCACGATGTACTTCTTCTTCATGGCAGGCCTCCTGGCGTCAGAGGTGTTTACCTCTTCGCCAGGCAAATCTGAAATATTCATCACTTTACGAGGGACTGAGCACTAG
>JBEKKD010000641.1:0-3608 GCA_050010895.1 Armatimonadota bacterium | reverse complement strand
AGTCCACCGGACGGGTACTAGGGGAGGCCTAACCCGGTTGTAGAGGCGCAGCGCACGAACGTGGGAACCGCCATCTTCGGTCCGATCAGGACTGGGCCACCTGCGGCTGAGGTGGAGATGGCGGGGCGGAGTGGCCGTAGTACCCGCCGTCGGCGGGGAAGGGCCACAGTTCGGGGCAGAGACTCATTATGTATCGGCGAAATGCCAGGAGACTTGTACGGTGAATATCGCGAGGATACAGATGAGCTTCGCCCGGAAGGCTGTCCATCAACCGGAGCACAGGTTCTGTGACCTGTATTCCCTCCTCTGTTCCCGAGCCTGGATTGAGGAAGCGCTTGACCGAGTGCTCTCCAACCAGGGTAGTCGGACGGCCGGTGTGGACGGAGTCACGGTCCGACGTTTCGAGGACCCTGACTATCGGGCCGCCTTCATTGAAGAGACCCAGCGTCTCCTTCGAGAGAGGCGATACCGACCACAACCATGTCGGCGAGTCTATATCCCAAAGGCGAGCGGCAAACGCCGACCGCTGGGGATACCGACGCTTCGGGACAGAGTGGTCCAGATGGAACTGAAGATGCTGCTGGAGCCGATCTACGAGAGCGACTTCCTCGACTGCTCGTATGGGTTCCGGCCTGGCCGACGGACGATGGATGCCGTCAGCCAGCTCTGGAGTTATATCCAGCGAGCGCCGAAGTTCTACTGGATCATCGAGGGTGACATCAGGGGATGCTTCGACACCATCAGCCATCACAAGCTGATGGGACTGTTGAAGCATCGCGTGGGAGATCGGGACATCCTCAATCTGGTGTGGATGTTCCTCAAAGCCGGAGTCATGGAGGAGGGTGTGGTCAGAGACTCAGAGATGGGCACCCCGCAAGGGGGGATCTTCTCTCCGCTGCTGGCCAATGTCTACCTCCATGAGATGGACCGCTTCTGGTGGGAGCAGTATGGCAGGCTCTCTCCAGATCAGAGGCGGCGCCGCCGTGAGGCCGGCGAAGGCAATGTCCGCCTTCTCCGGTATGCCGATGACTTCGTACTGCTCTGGAATGGAACGAAGCAGGGCGCGTACGCGCTGAAGGAACGCTTCGCGACCTTTCTGCGGGACGAATTGCATCTGGAACTCTCGGTGGAGAAGACTCTGGTGACCCATGCCGATGAGGGCTTCGACTTTCTCGGATTCCACGCCCGTCGCTGCCACGACTACGGCAGGCCGGTGCTGATCATCCGGCCCAGCCCCAAGAACGTGGAGCATTTTAAGGAGAGAGTGCGTGGGTTGACCGACCGCGCGATGCTCTCCTGGGACGCCGAGAGTCTGGTCACTCATCTGAACCTGTATCTGAAAGGCTGGGGCTACTACTACCGCTACTGCTCGATCTCCAAACTGGCTGCGTCGCTGGACTACTTCGTGTGGGGTCGTGTCCTCTACTGGCTCTGCAAGAAGCATCGACGCGGGCCGCGGGAGATGTGGCGGCAGTACGTGTGCCGTATGGGGGGTCGGAAGGTAATCGCCCTGAATGGAGAGCCGTATGACGGGAAACTGTCATGTACGGTTCGGGAGGGGGCGTGCGGAAACACGTCGCACCCTGCGATGGTGCGCCGCACGCCTACCTCACTCCGAGGGCCTCTGGCGGGCAGGTTTCGGGAGATGGCGGAGCGCTACAAGATGAGCCTGGCGGGGTTGCTCCAAGATGCCATGCTCGCCTATCAGGGCCACGTCGCTGGCGGCTACCAGCCCGGCGCGACATTGGCAGAGTGGAAGGCGCAGCAGACGGTTGACGCGGGCAGCGCCTGAGCGACCCGCCGATCGGCGCACGCAGACCGACGGACCGCGACCGGGGTGGACGTCCCGCTCGCCTCTTCGGTGCCCGCAGCGGCCAGAACGCGGCTCCACGTTGGCTTCCGTGCCGCGCTCGGGAGGGAGGTGGTGTTAGGACCGCGGCCGATCATGCCTGCGGCGGATACGAACTCCGCGCCGGTACGGAAGGAGCGCACGAGCGGTCGGAGAAGCCAGTTGCTGGCGCTCGCGTCTCCGCCGGGTTCTCCCCCTCAGCCCCGGAGGCCAGCGCCGAAGTTCGGGGCCGGTTGTCCCTCACAACCGGCCCCTCCTCTCGTGGCATGATTGTGCACAACGCAGCCTGCGCCGCCACAGGATGCTGGCGTCCGTCGTGGTACAGGTATCCCCACAATCAGACGCGTCCCAGACGCCGGAGCCCCCGCGACGCGCCGTCGTCGGGGGCTTCTCTGTAGGGCGGCGATGGCGTGGATCGCGACCGTACCGCGCGGGCGCTGGTCTGGATGCCCGCTGTCTGGAGTCGATGAGAATGGAGTTCCGGCTGGGAACCTGCGGCTGGTCCTTCTCTGACTGGAAGGGGACGTTCTACCCTTCCGGCACGAAGGATGAACTCGCCTACTACGCCAGCCAGTTCGACACCGTCGAGATCGACAGCACCTACTACCGGATACCCACGGCGAAAGCTGTGGGCGGCTGGCGGGCCCGGACGCCGCCGGGCTTCCTGTTCTGCCCTAAGCTGCCGGGAGAGATCACCCATGAGAAGCTGCTGGAGGGAGCCGACGATCTGGTCGCCAGCTTCATCGACGTGATCTCGCGTCTGAGCGACAAACTCGGGCCCATCCTGATCCAGCTTCATCCCAGCTTCGGTCACGACCAGCTGCTGAAGCTGGAGGCCTTCCTCTCTCGCCTCCCCACTGGTCTCCGGTACGCGGTGGAGTTCCGGCATCGCTCCTGGGCGGATCGGTCCGATGCGCTGGAACTGCTACGCTCTCTGAACATGGGACTGGCGATGGCGCACCATCCCTGGTACGCCCGCATCCGGGAGGCGACCGCCGACTTCGCCTACCTGCGGCTGCTGGGCCGGCGCAACGTATTCCCTGACTTCGGCCGGCTGCACCGTCCTCACGACGAGGCACTCGCGGACTGGGCGCAGTGCCTTACCGCCATCGCCTCGCGGGTGGCGCGGGCCTACGTCTTCGTCAACAACCAGTTCGAGGGACATAGCCCGGCGACGATCGCGCGCCTACGGGCCCTACTACCCGAGGGAACTCCCTGCCAGTGACTCCCAGCCGAGGAGGTAGCCGGAGCCGGAGGTGGCCGGGGCCGGCTTCACGGGTGGCTAGCAAGGACACGTGGGTTCGCTTTCCAGGGAAACGAAGTGCCCACGATACAGCGGAGAGCCCGTCAGAGCAAGGTTGGGCCGGCGTCGGGGCGAAGAACCAGGAGAGGTAGGAAGGAGGACTGGGTCCATGGTGAAGACACTTCTCTTTGCGGGTTTCGCGCTGTTCCTGTCCTGCTTGGCGCTGAGAGCGGAGAATGCTCGCAGGGAAGGAGTGAACTGGCTGCGCGCCGCGCGCATCATAACCCCGGAAAGGACCGAGGACCTGCCAGTCGTGCAGAAGGACGGCGTCAACGTGGTGTTGTTCCACGTCAATGGGCTGCCGGATGTGGATGTGCCCCCGGGCGTGCTCTATCCCGACCTGGCGGAACTGAAAGAGCACTACCCGGGCCTGAAGATCGTCATCTATATCGCCCCTCTGGAAGTGCAGACCCCGGGCGCGGACAAGGATGGGGACGGCAAGCTCGATCCGGGTCA
>JBEKKD010000640.1:0-3859 GCA_050010895.1 Armatimonadota bacterium | reverse complement strand
AGGGATATCAGCGAGTGCCGAGGATGCCACGAGAGAGGCTGCACGAGCATCCTGGAAGTCAGATGAGTTTTTGGACAGGATGAGCTTCGCGATGCGTGGCCCACATGCAGGGCTCCGCGTGAGCCTGGGGAATCCCATTGCCAGCGATAGGCGCTTCGTCTGGAGCCTGCAGCGCGGTCGGTCGGTTGTATTGTCACACGTCTGGGACAAGGAGATCGCCGAAATATGGGTTCGGAGCTGCGTGCCGGAGTAGCCAAGATCAGTATCACTCCTCCCGTCGGCATACCCATGGCAGGATACGCGGAGCGGAATCGCCCAAGTGAGGGCATTCTCGATCCGCTTCATGCCTATGCCATCACCGTCGAGCAGGGGGACACAGCCTGCGGACTCGTCGTGGGTGACCTCATAGGTTTTCCTAGAGAGGTGACCGCTGAGATCAGAGAACGGGTGGAGCATTTGTGTGGGCTGCCACCGGACAACGTGTTCGCGTGCGCGACCCACACGCATTGGGGACCCGAGATCAGATCGGCCCACGTCCCGGATCGGCTTGTCGAGACGATGTCATCAGAGTATCCGGCTATGTTGGGCCAACTGGCTGCCAGCGCGCTGGCCGAGGCCTGGAGAAGGCGCGAGCCTGCGGTCGCGCTGTGCGGGACGGGGGAAGCAGACTTGCTCAGCTTCAACCGCCGGCCGGTGGGACCGGATGGTAAGGCCGTGATGAGCTGGCGACTGCCCCTAGACCAGGCCATCCTGGCCTCTCGGAAGGGCGCCAAGCTGGCCAGCACTTGGGTGCATGGCGGTGGACCAGGCCAGCGGCTCAGCGAACCGCTCGACGGATTGGGCGGGCTACGCGCGGGCGTGATTGACCCGGCCGTGCCTGTGCTCAAGCTGGTTCGTCCCGATGGATCGCCGCTTGCGGCTCTATTCTCCTTCGCGTGTCACGCGGTATGCGGCGCCGGCCCTGAGGCATTCTACCTCTACTCATTTGACTACCCGGGGCATGCCCGTCGCCTCCTCGAGACCGTGCTGGGGTGTCCCGCCATCTTCATGGCTGGGTGCTGCGGCGACCAGGTACCACTCCGCAGGGATCAGGACGCTCGCAGACGCGTTGGCCAGTCCCTCGGCGCTGAAGTCATCCGGGCATGGGAACTGACGGAGGGAGAGGGCATCGGGCCATTGCGCGTCTCAAGGTGCATGGTGAGTCTGCCAGGCAGTGGCGGCTCCGCGAGCGGCGATTGCGCTGGACAGCGGGATCGCGAGGTGGAGCTGTGGTCGCTGGCGTTAGGGGATGCTTGGGGCCTGGTCGGTCTGCCCGGCGAGGTGCTCGTGGAGATCGGCTTGCAGATCAAGCAGGGGTCACCTTTCGGGACCACGGCCGTGGTGGAGCTAGGGCTAGATGATCCTGGCTATGTGCCGACTGACGCGGCCATTGAGGAAGGCGGCTATGAGCCATCGAGCTCGCCCTTCGGCAGGGGCACAGAGGCCGCGCTGGTTGACGGGGGCCGAGCGGCACTCCGTGACGTCGCTCAGTGACGGGGCGTCGCGAACGAGCAGCAAACAAAGCACCTCGGCTAGACACGGCCGCCTGTCGCGAGGGCCACAACCACCCAGAGGCCGCTGTTCAGCAGATCCCCCATGATCATCCCGATGGCCAGCGACATCGTCCTGCGATAGAGCCGGAGTCCTCCATAGCGCACGGTCAGCAACCTCCACGCCCATCCCGCGAAGAGCTAAGTAGCCGGCCGGATTCAGCGGCCACCACCACAGGCGCAGGCGAAGCACGCCGAGGAGGATCGTGGCAGCAGCTCCGCTGAGCACTGCGATGGCGCCGGAAACGTCCGGTCGACCCGGGTTCGTTAGCACCTCTGCAAGGCGCCGGGCGTCGCCCGGAGTCTGGCCCGCAGTCCAGGCGCCCCACTGATTCCCGAAACCCATGCCGAGGCACCCGTAATGGTAGAATCCGTTCATCAGGACGAAGATGCCCACGCAAAGCGAGAAGACGAACCCGACTGCAATCGCGCCCGTCAACCTCCTCGGGCTGATGTGAGCCGATTCGGCGATCTTCATGGTCTCGAGGGTCCCTGCCGTGCATATGTCAAGTGACTGCCCCTCGAACGGTGTGTATGCCCAGCGCGATGAAATCAGCGTCACCAACTCGCGCGGGCGGAGCGCGGCGGTGCCGACGGCCAGGGTCAGCGTGCTGTCTACACCCAGCGGGATATCCACGAACCCGAGTCCGGTCTCGGCGCGCAGGCGCGCCCAGGTCAGGTAGAACGCGGCCGTCACGACCACGAAGGCGATGGCGAAGACGAGGCGGCAGCCCGCCAGGTGGCAGAAGAGGACCAGGCCGCACAGGCAGGCCGCGATGCCGATCAGAGCCCACCGATAGGGCAACGGCTCCTCGGCATCACCTCCTCCCTTGCCCCGGCCCGTTGCCACTCGCAAGGCGTGTGCGAGATGGCGGCGCGCGATCCACAACGCCCAGAGGCCCAGGGCAAGCGTGGCCCCAAGGCCCTGGTACATCGGCGCCGGAAAGGTGCTGTCATACCATTCCTCGGGAAGCCGAGGCGGGTTCCCCATCGTGACTGAGATGACGCTAAGCGCCAGACGGACAAGCCAGAAGAACCAGCATGAGAATGAAATGTCCCCCGGCAGCAGGTAGGAGAGCGCGATCAGCCAGGGAGTGAGCACGAGGTCGATCTCGCCCAGCCCGGCAAGAGGTCCTACCTTCTGCCAGTACATGATCGGCGTGGGCCCCAGGGGAATCGCCGGCACGGATGGCACTCTGGAGGAGAGGCCGTCGAGGAAGCTGACGGCAAAGACAATCCCTGCCCCCAACCAGAACAGAGAGGACCTCGGCAGTCCTGAGTTCCGAGCTGGCCCCCCCTCGCCCGAGTCACGCGCCACTTCCAACGGCAGCTGGGCAAGAGGGAACGTCAGGCGCTCGCTGATCACCCACTGCCTCTGCAGCAGCAGCACCAGCCCCGCCGTGGCGCCGAACAGGCAGAGCAGGAACCCCGACCAGGCGAAAAGAGGCGTCCGCCAGAGAGACCACGGCACCCTTGACTGACCTTCGAAGAAGTCCCCTACTGCGCGCAGGTCCGTGGGCGCGAACCAAGTGGGGACTTGCGGGAGGAGGACTTGTTCCCAGGTCGGCTGAGCGCGAGCCGCGTAGTAGTAGACTATGCTCTTCGGCAGCATCCAGAACAGGATGCCGTGGCTGCCCAGCGGCCCTGCTACCCTCAGCACGGCATAGATCACGAGCAACTCGCGTCGGGTGAAGCCGAAGCGCCGTAGGAGGCGAGAGCCGCTCAGGGCAGTCAGGGTAAACAGCACTACAGCGGGTGCGGTGGCGGGCACGCCGCCAGTGAAATCGTACGTCTTGTACCAGCAGATCTCGACATAGAATCCGATCAGCGTGACCAGGACCAGCAGGACAAGCGCGGTGAGTATCGCGCGCGTGGTTACGCCGCCCGCATGGTCGCTGGTGTCAGTCGCGGACCTGCTCACAGCTCGAACCTGCCCTTGCAGTTTGCACAACAGGGCAACCGCCCAGCGCCTTCAGGGGGGCAACAGTTAGCAGCAGCACGCGACTCTGTGCACGCCCGACGGCCGCGTTCGCATCTGGGGCGATCACATCAGGCCCAATAGCCTCCGCCCATTCCCCCACCCAATCCGCCGCCGAGCGGGTTCATCCAGCTCCGGGGCGAGATCGAGCTTAAGCAGCGCTGGAGTGACGCACTTGAACGGGGCGCCAGTGCCGAACACCATGCGTTCGGCTGCAATCTCAGCCGGCAGCTTGCACATGCCATCGCGGGCGCGGGAAAGCTCAAGGTAGAGATTCGGGTAGCGGACAGAG
>JBEKKD010000639.1:0-2584 GCA_050010895.1 Armatimonadota bacterium | reverse complement strand
GGCGCTTATCGCTGGCAGTGCTACGGGGACCCTACAGCGGGAGCGGCGCTGGCGAAGCGCGATACCTGGGGTGGCTTCCAGGACGGCATCTGCGGGATGTGGGGGGCTTTCGGACTCAACCCCAAGGCCTGCGGCTAGCCAGGCGTCTTCGCACCAGGCTGAACTGAACTGGCGGCCCCGGCGGTGTTGCCGGGGCCGTCTGGCCACTTGCCGGCAACGAAGTGTGGCTGTCAGACCGCAAGGAGACACTCCTGAGCGCCCTGTAGGCTTAGCCCGTGAGTCCTGAGCATTCCACCGTGTCCGCCATCGCCACCGGACCAAGCGTCCTTTGATCGAGGAGAGACTTCACTGCTCGCGATACGGCTCAATAGCGCGGACCGTGCCCGACCATACCCAACGCAGGCTTCCTCAGTCTGTCGTTCTATCCGCCTCGGGCCCAAGATCATATAAGTGCACGTCGTCGAACCAGGCGATGTCGCGGTCGGAGCCCTGGCCGGCCACCCCAGGTATCACCACCAGGAATCCTGCCCCGGCCGGCGGTACCACCTCTAACACCATCTGGCGCCAGACACCCTCTTGCCGTGGCTCCCGCAGCAGGTTCACGGAACGATCATACCTGGACTCATCCATCCACGTACGGTCCTGATCCTTGAAGCCAGCGGCCAGATACGGCTCCCCCTGCCCTACGAGACGACACGTGGCAGTCATCAGGTAGCGGTGCCCGGCTCGGATGGGCTGCATCTGCGAGAAGCAGCCCTCTCCCACGCCCGTCAGGCGCGCCGAGCCCTTTGTCTCCGCCCCTACCTCGCGATCCCACGCGAAGTTGCCATGAGAGGCATCATCCTGCCACGAGGGCCAGTCTGCAGGATCGCTCCCGGTGCTGGCCGGACCCAGCGCAAAGTCGCCGTTGGTCAACAGATCAGCCAGCGTGCCGGCGCGAGCGAGGTCGGCAGCACGCGCCGCGTCTGCGCGCCACTGCCGCTGCTGTGCGCCTTCCGGGTCGCGCGCCACCAGCAGCGCCTCGAGCACACCGGGGATGCGATCAGCCCAGAGCGGATAGACAGTCTTGTTCGCCCCGGCCGTGGCGTCGCCCGGCGCCGGCCACCACCGGCCTTTCTCGCCCCAGAGCCACACGTACTGGTCCGTCACCGCGAGCGCGGCGGTCACGTTCTTTGCCAACATCGCGGCCGGCCTCAGGCCACCTCGGTCAAGTTCATACGACCCGGCAAGGCCAGGCACATGGGCATCCACATAGAGACCGAAACCGACCTGCACCTGCGCTCGAAACTTCGCCCGGTTCTCGGGCGAGACGAACTCCTGACCGTCTCCCTTGATGCGTGCCGCCGCGTCTCGGAACTCGCTCGCGCCAGTATAGCCATAGGCCTGTTCATCGCCATCCACGAACGTCACGGTCGGCGGAGCAGCATCCAGCCAGCCGTCGATGAACGCAGGATAGAGGGAGTCACCGTGGACGATCATCGCCCGGCGAGGATCGGGGAGTCCAACAACAGGAGAGCCTATCCACCGGTGGATCGCGAAGTCGCTTTGCATATAGTAGGCCAGAATCGTAATGGCAGGATACTCGGCTACCACGGCCCGCATCACCTCTCGACCACGCTGACGCGCTTTCTGCATGTACTCCAGGAAGGTGTGCTGAGCGCGTTGGGCCTGGACCGTGTACCTGAACTGCGCGTAGGGCTTCGTGTATGGCTCCGGGTCGAAGACGAAGCCTTGGAGGCCCCCCTGACGGGCCACCCACGCAGCTGTGCGCATGTGCTCGACGATCTGCGCCCAGCCCGCATCGTCAAACCAATCGACATCGCCCGGATTCGCGTTCAGACTGAGGAAGTTGTCGGTGAGTCGTGCGGAATGAACCACCTTCAGATCTGCCACGGTGCGGGCGAACCACTCGCGCTGCCATGCTTTCCGAGAGAAGGCTTCACGGAAGGGGCAGGAATTGATGTCACCAGGGGCGCCAAAAGCCTTCGCTTCTACCAGCACTCCATCAAAGGGGCCTTGCTCAATCTGGGCGAGGGGGCAGACTCCGGCAAACAGGCCCTGCACAACGCACAGCAGAAGACATAGTGTAACTATCCTCATCTGTACCTCCGCGTTGCGCTTCGTCCGGGCGCAGTGGCAACAACATCCAATCTACCGGCGACCTCGGGTGTAGAACGTCAGGGAAAGTGAGACAGAAGCGTGTAGAGTGTCAGCGAAAGTGGGACAAAAGCGTGCCTGGGATTAGCTGCACCCCCGGCATTCCCGCTCTTGTATCCTTGCACTGGCCTCTCAGCCTTGGGTAACGTTTCCGGCGCGCGATCCCAATGCGAATGCAGGACCTTTCGCCGGCCACGGTGGCTTCCCTCCTGCAACCGACTTGTGCCGTAACTCTCGAGACTGATCGTCTCGGTCTCCTCCTGGCGCTGGTGTTTGTGCATGAGCACCTCTTCAACACTCACCAGGAGGAGTGATCTGGCCCCGAAAAAGTGGACACCCTGCTAAGCTGCCTCGGCGACCGACTGGCTCTCGAAATCGACCGGGGAAAGGTATCCCAGGGACGAATGCAGCCGCTGCCGATTGTAGA
>JBEKKD010000638.1:0-2503 GCA_050010895.1 Armatimonadota bacterium | reverse complement strand
AAGTTGCCCAGGCTATAGGCGATGGGCGTGCCCTTCCAGGTCTCGACGGCCTGCGGGACATGGGGATGCGTGTTGATCACCGCGCTGGCCCCTACCTCTGCGAAGGCCCGGTTCATCGCCACCACCCGAGGACTGGGCAAGGGGTTCATCTCGTTGCCGCCATGGGTGAATACCAGCACGATATCGTGTTTGGCGCGCAGGTCGATGATCTGTCGGATCAGGTGGAAAGGCCTGAGCCCGGCGCCGCCCGCGGAGTCCTTTCCCGCCACCCCGAACTCATGCTCACAGACATTCAGGATGGCGACGGAGAATCCCTTCGCTTTGATGACGAGGGGCCGGGAAGCCTGCTCGTGATTCGGGCCTGCCCCCACGGTGCGCAGGCCCCGCTTGTGCAGGGCCTCGATGGTGTCGAGGGCCGCCTGCGGACCATGATCCAGGATGTGGTTGTTCGCCAGCAGGGCGACCTCGAAGCGGCCTTTGAGCAGGTCTGCGACCTGGGGAGGAGCGGAGAGGTGCGGGCCGGACTTGACGATGGGGTGCTTCCTGGTCGTCAGGGGCACCTCGACATTGACGATCCTCAGGTCCGCCTGACCGAGGGTCTCGTCCACACCAGCGAACAGTGTTTGCGTCGCCGAGTTCTCCGGCCGGGGGCGAGGGCAGAAGTCCCCGACCGCACAGATCACCAACTCCCGTGTCATGCCAATCCTCCGCTCAAGTTCGGGCGCGGCCGCCCGGGACACCGCCGGCGTCGCGCCCCCTGGGGCTCCGCTTCTGCCCGGTGCGACGGGATCTTTCCGTCGCATACGTTCGCACCGCGCTCCTGACGCGGCACAGGCGAGTGTTCTTCCTGCCGTGCTCCCTGTTTTCCCCTTCGTCTCGGCCTCGGCCGGAATGCTGCGTGAGCTGCCTCCGGTGTAGCCCCAACCGCGCCTCCCCAGAGGCGCCCGCTCGGCCGTAGCCGATCATCCTGACACGGAGCCGCGTGAGAAGAGCAATGGCATAGCTCAAGCGCTGGCACGCTCCAACTGGCAGTGAACCGCGCGCCAGCGCTCCTCCATGTCGTCAAGATAGAGGAGCGGCTCAAAGCCCAGCCGCAGATAGGTCTTGATCGCAGGAAGTCGCCAGTCGTCGGTCCACAGGTAGATGCGCCGGTATCCGGCACTGAGGAATCGAGCCACAACCGCGGCGCAGACGGCCAGACCCAAGTGTTTGCCGCGGCGTTCGGAATCGCCCGCTACCATGCTCAGCTCTCCACCGAACGGATGGAGGTTCGTGGGACGATGTACGGCCATCGCCGCCGCGACGACTCGCCGGCTCTGGGCATGCTCTACCACCAAGAAGCCGCCCGGCAGTACCGTGGTCAGCATGCGCTGCAGCCAGGCCGGGTCGCAGTCCACGAAGCCGGCCTGGTGCATGAGCTGCTCATAGGCGTCATAGTCCTGACTCGCATACTGGCGTATCTCCTGCAACTCGCGGCCGAGGCCACGGGCCTGGGCAGATTCGCCCCAACTGAACGCGCGGTCTGGCGGCGGCTGCTGTTCTTCCAGATGATGCTCCTCGCTCGCGAAGGATGGACCCTACCAACTCCCCACCCGCTTGCGAGCAGCTGCTATGACCGTATCGGCAGGGCGGTTGCTCTGGTGCTTTCCAGTCAGGAGCCGATCAGCGTCGCCGAAGCCGCGGAAGCTTGCTGCATGAGCCAGAACGCCTTCTGCCGCACCTTCAGAGCCGCCACCGGCAGCACCTTCGCCAGATACTGCTTGCTCCACCGTCCGGGCACGGCCGCCCAGCAACTCCTCTATACAGACAAGCCTATCAAAGCGCTGGCCGCCGAGTGGGGATTCGGCAGCGCCAGTCACTTCTGCGGCTGCTTTCGCAAGCACTACCGCTGCTCACCTGCCGAATACCGTCGGCAGCGCTTGGCGAGCATCGCTGGCCCCCGCCGCCTTCGGTAGCGCCACTCGACAGGGCCCGAGTGCCGGCCCTGTCGAGTGGCCGTCGGCCACCGGGTGCAGGCGCTGGTGGCCCCCGCCGCAACAGGCGACAGCGGCCCGCCGGACTGCACCCGCGCCGGCATCCGCCTCACCCCTCGGCCAGCGATGGGACCGCCGCCGCGGCCGACGAAGAGGCGGTCGCTGTCGGTCTGCGGCTGGAGGGACAGGCGCTTGCCTTGCTATCCGAGGTCAGACCAAGGACAGCGTTGCTAATCTCGGCATGCAAGCGAGCGCCGGAATGCGGCAGCTGGCAAAGCTGGACGAATGGCTCTGCATGCCTTCAGCCCGGCTTCGCTGCCGGCCAATGGCGGCGCGCTGCCGCCGACACCCACCCGCTCAGGCAGGCCCCAGTTCGAAGACCAGCAGCTTATGGATGCCGAGGTCGAAGGTGGTGCTCACTACACCTCCGCTCCCCTGGATGGGCAGACTTCTTTCCTCTCCCGACGGATAGTCGATCTGCCGCGCCCCGACAACGCGCTTTCCTGCGGGAAGAGAGAGATGCAGGACGA
>JBEKKD010000637.1:0-2505 GCA_050010895.1 Armatimonadota bacterium | reverse complement strand
GACGGCCTGGGAGTCACGGCGGCCGGCGAAGCTCAGCCGCCTTCGCGGGTACTGCAACCGCGTCAGTCACAATCGGCGGCTGCGCTTCAAGGATGGACGCGAGATCAACACGTGGCTGCTTCACAGCGGAGAAGCGGAGGTGCAGTGTCTCGGCGCGGCGGGGCCGATCGACCCGGAGTTGGGCGTCCTCTGCTTCGACAATGCCGGTGGCACGCCCATCGCGGTGCTATGGCATTTCACGCTGCATACCAACACCAACTGCGGCCCACGCTTCAGCGCCGACTACCCGGCCGTGGTCGCGGCGCGGTTGCGGGAGCACTTCGGGAGCGGCGTGGTCTGCATCTTTGCTCCCGGGCCTGTGCGGATATCAACAGTCCCGGGCCGCGCTACCGCGAAGTGGGAGATTGCCTGGCCGACGTGATGCTGATGCAGTTGGCTCGCCGCGAGCCGCGGACGGGAGGCATTTCGCTGGGCGCCTACAAGGCGCGCGTCGTCGTTTCCTACCGCGATCTCACTATCGACCAGGAGCAGCGCATTCGCGACTCGCAGTGGCCCCCCGAGGCCCAGGAGAGCTTCCGGCGGGAATTTGCCCTCATGCGGCAGGAGGGCGTGAGGGAAGCGGAGAGCGTAGTGCAGGCCTGGCGGATAGGCGACGTCGGGTTCGCCAGTCTGCCGGGCGAGTTGTTCGTGGAGTGGGGGCTCAAGATCAAGGCCGAGAGCCCGTTCCCGTGGACCTATCCGGTGGAGCTGGGCGGTGACTACCTCGGGTACCTGGTGACTGAGCAAGCGTGGGAGGCGGGCGGGTATGAGTCACTACTCGCGCGCAGCGCCCGGCCCAGCGTGGAAGGAGTAGCACGGCTGGTCGAGGCCGCCCAGCAGCTGCTCGTGCAACTGTGGGAGGAGTCGGCGTAGAGCCCCACATCAGCAGGGCCTGACGGCGACTATGCCTGCAGACCCGCATCCGCGCCTCACGCCGGCTGATATTGCAGAGAGCCGTGAGCAGGCGTGAGCGACGAAACGCTTCCACATGCCCCTGTCCAACCGCCCGGGGAGCCCACCCGAGGCCGCCCCCGACTCCGGCTTCTCCCTCTCGAGTCCAGAGCGACCTTACGGGTTTCGCCGCGTATGGCGTGCTCCGCAGGAGAGAATCGCGCCAGGAGCGGCGCCGTCCGAAGACCGCACATGGTAGAATGGACCGCGGAGTCGGGCCAGCCCAGAGGCCGCGCAGGGGCATCTCATTTGCCCTTCAACAGGCAGACTCATGGCCATCGAGCGGGTCCCAACAGCACCGTGCCGGGCTCTCGTGCTCGACGGCGCACCTGCCGAGATCACGTGGCCAGAGACAGACGCTGCAGATCGACCCATTGAGGAGGGAGAGAGCCGATGCGGATCATTGCGATTCAGGCCTCGCCGGACGAGCGGGGGCTCACCGCCAGCATGGCCGCGGCTGCCCTTGCGGGGGCCCAGGCCGCAGGGGCGGAAACCGAACTGGTGCATCTCTGTCGGCTGAAGGTGGAAGCATGTCGCACCTGCGGGCGGCAGGGCTGGGGACGATGCTGGGACGAGGCAAGCTGTGTGATCGAGGACGACATGGCCTCGTTGGTGGAAAAGATGGTGGCCTGCGACGGTCTCGTGCTGGCTACCCCGGTCTACTTCGGCGACGTCTCCGAACCATTCAAGCGTCTCTTCGACCGCGTGCGGCGCTGCGAGTTCGGCAAGAGCTCACTGCATCGACTTCAGGGGAAGTGGGTACTGGGGATCGCCGCCGCCGGCGGGAGCGGCCGGGGCTGTCCGACCTGCCTGGTTTCAATGGAGCGCTACTACCAGCACATCGGGATGCAGGTGTTCGACCAGCTGTCGGTCTCCCAGCGGAGTCGAGCGTATATGCTCGTCGCCGCGCGTTCCGCGGGAGAGGCACTGCTCCGGCACGTGGGCGCCCAGGATGCGGATGTCCAGTAGACTTCAGCACCGGTCTGGCTGCTCGGAGAAGATTCGTCGCCCCAGGGAGAGTGACACTGCCGCTGAGATGGCCTCTCGGCGAGGGCAGTGACTGGCGGCCCGGTCCGGTACCGGCTTCGCCGGTGAGTCCGGCATTTCAGGGCACCCCGACTCCGGTTGCCCCCTCGGCTCGGGGTCACTGTGCGGGGCTCAGTCGTGGGTCATCAAGCGACAGTTCTACACCGACACGCGGGTCACGGCTTTCCGGCTGGTGGCGTGATGCCAGGCCGATTCCACGAGCGGTTGACAACGACACATGGATACATGTGGGGGCTGATGATGCCACGAGATGAACTGCACGCGCATCTTGAGGCCAAATCGGTCTGTGGACAGTACGGGCAAGGCAGGCCGCAGTCGCTCGGCGAATGACTGAAGAACTGCGGTGCTAGCCTGAATTATGCATGAGAGAAGAGGGGAAAGAAGGGGAAACGCCTCTGGAGCGCGAAGGATGCGGGTGTGACGCCAAATCCTGCATCGCAGCCAGAGGCATTCCCATGACAGACTGTT
>JBEKKD010000636.1:0-2510 GCA_050010895.1 Armatimonadota bacterium | reverse complement strand
AAGGCCGAGACCAACCGGTTGCGCCGAGAGCTGAACCTGCGCGGAGTGCCGCGTCAGCGCGCCCGCTGATCCGAACCCCCCACGCCTCACCTGAACGCGCCCCGCCAACACGCGCGGCGCGTTTTCCCTCGCGGTAACACCAGTGCCCGAATCGGCTGTATTTCACGCGTGCCTTGTTACCGTTTGCTGCCGTTGGCGAGTGGAATCCTCATTGTGAGCGCGCCGATGCAGAAAGGATCGTCCGCGGCCGACGACGAGGCAAGCCATGATCACCCCACAATCGCGCAGCGATAGCAATGAGCAGCCGTGGGAGCGACTTGCGGGTGAGAGCCCGCAGGCGCACGAGGACTTCCAAGAATTTCTCAAGCAGGGCTCCAGGCGCACCTACCTCGCCACCGCGCGTGCGCGGCGCAGAGCGTACTCCCTCATTCGCCGGCATGCGAAGCAGTTCGATTGGCGCGAACGCGCCCGCGCTTTTGATAACTTCCACGACCGCGACCTCGACGCGGAACGCAGAACAGCGCGCCGGGAGTTTGCGCAGCGCCAGGAGGAAGAGGCACATCAGTTGTGGCGGCTGGGCCTGGCGCTGGTGCATCGATTTGTGCAACGGGACCCCGCGACTGGTGAGTGGGAGATCGATCCAAAGCTGGCGCCGAAGGACTCTCTTGCGCTGCTCAAATTCGTCTCGGATCTCCTCGCACAGATCCATCAACAGCCGAACGGCGCCGGCGAGAACGACACGCAAGTCGAGATCTCCTGGGCCGCATCGGGTTCCGGGGCAGAGGGAGCCGTCGGCTCCCCTCAGGACGAGCTCGGAATCACCCATCCCGGGCTGCGCCGCTTGCTCGGCCTGATCTCACCGGATAGCAGTAGTGATGTGCGATCACCCCACTCGGAAGGAGAAAGAATGTGAGAATCACTATCGCCTATACCCCCCATCCCGGCCAGCAGCTGTTCCACAACTCAGCTGCGCGCCATAGAGTGTTGGCTCACGGCGCCCGCTGGGGGAAAGATCGAGGCTGCATTGCGGAGAGTATCCGGCTGAACGTCGAGCTCTCGCAGCTGCCTCGGCCCGGCCTGGTTCCCCGAGTCCATGGCTGGTTTGTGACCCCGAATTACCCTCTTGCCCAACAACTCTGGCGAGAGCTGAAAGTCTTCACCCCACCCGAAGTGCTGGCCAAGCCGCCGTTGGAGAAAGACCACCGGCTCGAGTGGCGGAGCGGCGTGGTAGTGGAAGTGAAGAGCGCGGATGACCCGCACGGCCTGGTGGCGGTGGGGCTGGACTACGTGGTGTTGGTGGAGGCCGGGCTCTTGCCGGAGGCGGCCTGGAATATGGCCCTCCGGCCCCGTCTTGCCTCTCCCCAACGGGCCGGGCTGGCGATCTTTAACGGGACCCCCAAAGGGAGGAATTGGTACCACCGCATCTACCTCCAGGGCCTGGACCCGCAGCAGCCCGATTGGGAATCCTGGAACTTCCCGACCGCGGCGACCATAGCTCCTGACGGCACGCTCCAGCGCCATCCCTATGGCAACCCTCACGTCGCCCTGGCGGAGCTCGAACAGGCGCGCCGAGACATGCCCGAGCGCTGGTTTCGACAGGAATTCCTGGCCGAATTCATCAGCGGCGAGGGTGCGGTGTTCCGGGATGTGCGGCAACGGGTGGCCCCGCCTCCGGCCACCCCCAAGGCGCCTCTCATCGCGGGTGCCGATTTGGCGCGGCGACGCGATTTCACGGTGTTCGTGATCTTCGACGCCCAGGGCCGCATGCTGGCAATGCGGAGATTACACGCGCTTCCCTACCGCCAGCAATCCGAAGCCTTCTGCACTCTGCTGGCCGAGTACGAGGTGAAAACCGCGGTGGTAGAAAGCAACGGGCCCGGGGATGGTTTCATCGAGATGCTCGAGCAGGCTCTGCATGACCGCAGCATCCGCTGCCGGGTGCAGCCTTTTGAAACCACCGGGGCCAGCAAACGCCAGTTGATCGACACGCTGGTGCTGGCTTTCGAGCGGGGCGCCATCACCCTCCTCGACGACCCGGTGCTGCTCAATGAACTGGAAGCATATCAGGCCGAGGAGACAGGGGGAGGGCATGAGAAGTTCGGGGCGCCCTCAGGCGGTTACGACGACTGTGTGATGGCGGCGGCGCTGGCATTCACGCAGATCGCGGGCGCGACCAGGAAACACGCATTGCCGACAGGTTTTTTGACATTCACTCCCGGGCACGACGGCCGTCCGCTGGAGGCCGGCGACGACCATCCATCCGAAGCAGAGGAGCATGTGGGTTATCACGAGGGCCGGTCCGGGGGCGACGAAAATCCGTTCGTGTTTTAGAAACTACACCCGTTGCCACAGGCGCGGGCACAAGGAGACAGTCACATGACTGGGACAGAGACGAAGAGCCGACCGAAGGCGCCCAAGGACGGGCAGTTGGCGATCGAGCATGTGCCGGTGGAGACGCTGCGGCCCTTCCCGGGCAACCCCCGCACCATGCCGGCCTCGGAGATGCAGAA
>JBEKKD010000635.1:0-2512 GCA_050010895.1 Armatimonadota bacterium | reverse complement strand
ATGAATGGCTCGGCTCGGCCCGGAAGTCCAGCACTGATTGGGCCCATACGACACAGTTATCGGCCCAATGCGCACTGCCACCGCCTGGCGGCTGGGAAGAGGCGTGCAGGCCCTCAGCTACAAGAGCATCACATCCATCCTCACGCACGGACTGGAGAACCAGCCACTGCCGCCGACCACGACTGCGCACGTGCCCATTCGACACGCCCATATCCGGGGCGCTCGCTATTACGCACAGGAGGATACCGTCTATGCTGCACCAACCGACGGTGGACAGACTGCAGGAACTGAAGCTCGTGGGAATGCTGCGAGCCTACCAGAGCGCCGAGGCGAAAAGAAGCCTCACGGAGAGCCTGGATAGCATTCTTCGGAGGGACAAGGAAACCAGGCCTGAAACAGAGAAATCTCGTAATAGGGAAGTAAGAACTAGTTGACACGGGGAATCCAGATTGGTGTTGGATTTCCCACCGGGGTAGTGTAATTGGCAGCACGCAAGGCCTCCAAAGCCTTGAAGTCCTCTGGTTCGAATCCGGGCCCCGGTGCCATTTCTCGGCACTCCACCCGGATGGGGGAGAGACGGGTCTATGCAGTCATCTCGCCGAGACACCAGCGCGACTGAAGAGAGCCCACTCAGGCGGCGCTCGCCGCGCCCAGACGGCGCGGTGACGCTTGCGGTGATCCGGTCCACCAGTGAGTTGGACTCACTTGAGCCTGAGTGGGATCGCCTCTTGGACAGCTGCGCGTATGCCACCCCCTTCATGAGTTGGGACTGGTACCACTATTGGTGGGGCCATTACGGCCGGAGTCATCGTCTGTCGGCGACCGTCTTGCGCGATGCCGATGGCGAACTGGTGGGGGTCATCCCCCTCATGCGCCTGCCGAGATCGCCTCTGGCGCCCCGGGAGCTGCGGTACGTCGGCAACTATCGAAGCAGCGCGATCGGCTATATCGACTTTCTGCTCAGGCCGGAGTCCGAAGATGCGTGCCTTGCTCTGTTCGCCTCGGAGCTTGCCGCCGACGCCGGGTGGGACCGCATCCGGCTGACGGAACTGCGTGCTGACAGCCCGAACCTCGCCCGTCTCTGCCGCGCGGCCACCGCCCATGGCATGAGAATAGAGGTGCGCGGGACCACGTGCGGTAGGATTGCACCCCTGCCTGATTCGTTCGAGGATTACCTGAAGACTCTCAGCGCGGAGAGCCGGAGACAACTGCGACGCCGGACTAACCGGCTGTTCCGTTCCCGCCGGGCCGCGTTCAAGGTTCTGCAGTCAGAGGCTGAGGTCCGCGAGAGCATCTCGTGGTTCATGCGCCACAAGCGGACCCGATTGCGCGAGAAGAGGGTGTGGACGCTGCTCGACCATCCGGGATACGCGGACTTCCTGCTCGACTTTTGCCTCAGTATGATGAGGAAGAATCGGCTGCGCATCTTCGCGCTCGAAGTGGACGGCAAGCTGACCTGCTGTCAGCCCTCGCTGGCTACAGGCGATACCGTGACATACTGGCATGCGGCCTACGATCCAGCGTACCGGACAGACCGAGTGCACGACGTGTGCACCGGTCTGAGCCTGCGTGCCTGCATCGACGAAGGATTCACCGTGGCCGACTTCATGCAGTCAGAGCACCCGCACAAGTGCCACTATGCCAAGGAGAGACAGCACGTCGTACGGGTCGACATCTACCGACCACAGCTGCGAAGCCTGATGTTCGAGGGCATGACGCACCTGGGAGCGCCCATCTGGCATGGCGTCCGCGGGATGCTGCCTCGCGGGGTTCTGGGGCGGGCGAGCCGGCTGCTGAAACGGGATGTCGTTCCGACACGAGCCAAGCCATCGTCGGCGAGCGATGACTAACGCGCCCACCTGTAGTGGTTACTTCGCCATAGAACCGTCCCAGTCTTACTCTGACGGGCTCCCCGGGGTATCGCGGGCGCTCCGTTTCGTTGGAGGACGAACCCACACTGAAGGAGCTGGGACTGCGGCCTGCCCGATCGTGAAGGCGGTGCTCTTGGGTGGCCGCTGGGCGGACCGGAGACCACGATTGGGTCGTGCGCAAGCGGCAGAGGCTTCGGACGATGGCGGCGGTTGGCCCGCCAGGTGCTGACACGGCAGCAGACGGGCTACTCGCACGGCTGCTTGGGGCGAGTGCCAGGTGTCGCGTCCCGCTTCACGCGGCAGACAATCGCCGCCCTCAACCCGCCCGGCAGTAGATTGCGAGTGACGTGCCAGAGAGGCGCTGCAAGATGCGAGGCTGCCTCGCAAACCAGGCTACGAGGCTGGTTGCGATAGAACTCCATCTCGATGATGGCTTCCCGCTCTTTTGCGTAGTGGGTCTTGTGCGGCTGCAGTCCCTGCCCCATGTCCATGATCTGGAAGCCCGCCTCGATGCAGGCACGGGTGGACAGCAATTGCACCGCGTCGCTAACCTTCTCCGCTTCATACTTCTCATCGTAGGCATCAGCGTCGAAGACCGCGGTGTTGCCGGCGGGTAACACCAGCATGCAGGCTGCGATATT
>JBEKKD010000634.1:0-2517 GCA_050010895.1 Armatimonadota bacterium | reverse complement strand
GGCCGTCCGGCAAAGGGGGATCAGACGATCTGGGCGATGTACGAGCGGCCCGGATGGCGAGTCAGTCATGTCTACGACATGCGTGCTCTCCGGGAAGCCTCCGTCCACGGACTCGACTGCGTCGAGATCGACGTGGACGTGTGGGAGAGGGAGAGCGGCTGGAAGCCCGGGATGTAGACCATGTGGGGCCGGCTGACGGAGGACGCTGTGCAGTGGCTCGCCGTGGCTGACCTAACGGACGACCAGCGGCGCCTGCGCACCTTCCTGGACGACGACTTCGAGGCGAATTGGGGTGGACAGGAACCGCGCAGGCTTGATGACAAGGGCCGTTTCACTGAAGAGAGAGCCGGTGTGTTCACCCAGCGCGAGCGGACGGCCGGCGAGATGGGTGCAGGCATGTTCACGGTGGCGATCGGTGAGCGGAAGTTCACCTGCCTGCGGGTCATCAGTGTGGACCCCCATCCCGAACCGGGCTGCGCCCTCCTGGAGGTCTATCTCACCAAAGAGGGACGGACGGTGCTGTGCCGGAGATACAACGAACGTTCCTGGGGTAGCGGATCGGGCCGGGTTCCCTGGGATGAAGCCTTGCCGAACCATCAACGTCTCATCGTCGACGGCCTAACCTTCGTCCACTGATACGACTGCCTCACTGGGCTCGCGCTCGCGATATAGGCCGGCTGCGCGGCGCTTCGCAAAGAGGCTATTGACACCTGACCGGAGTGCGATAGGATACCCGATGGTCCCGTAGCAGGATGCTACTGACATGCCCAGTAAGCTGATCTTCGACTCCTTCGGCGCGGACCTCGAAGTCGTCTGGCAGACCGTGCAAGAGGACCTGCTGCCGCTGCAGGAGGCGATCGCGCGGATGGTGGAGGAAATGGGGTGAGAGGAGCGGCACGCAGAATCATCCGCAGATGAACGCCGATGAACACGGATGAATCTAGCAGAAAGGGGGAGCCTACGATGCAGACCAGGACCTGCCCGCACTGTAAGCAGGACATCCCGGCCGACAGCCTCAAGTGCCACTACTGCCGGGAATGGGTGAGCCGGAAGTACCCGTTCAAACGGGCACTTCCGTGGGTAATCCCACTGGCCATCCTGTGGTTGGCATTCGTCTTCCTTGGGCCCTGGTGGATGGAACGGACTGCCTTCCGCGAGAAGAAGTTCTGGCAGCACTCGAACGCCATCCAAATCGTTAGCCACCACGCTGGCCAGGACGAGGAGAGCGGGCTATCCGTGATCGGCGTGATGCGGAATGTCAGCGCAACTCCGTGGAAGTTCGTCACGATTCAGGTGGATTATTACGATCCAAAAGGCCGGCTGGTTGACACCAGTCAAGGCGAGGGAAGCGAGGTACTGCCCCCAAATCAGGAGCGGAGTTTCAAGGTAGTCTTCAAGAAGAAGCTGCGCGGCGCCGACTATGACCACTACCGGGTATTCGTCGCAGGCGCCGATGATGCGTCACGATTCTAGGAAATAGGCCTATCATGGCAAGACATCATCACTGCACTCGCCACGCCCGCGGGGCAGGCGGTGGTGAACGTGGGCGACATCGCCCTCGGTGCCTGTACGTGTGCCCGCATGGAAGGCAGCGGCCGCCCCGAACGAGGCCAACATGACCGCCCGCCCCGCCTCCAAGTCTGACCTCCCCACCATAGTCGAGCTGTGGATGCGGTTCATGACAGAGGAGCACGAAGCAGTCCCGGACTCGGACCCGGCGGCTGCCCTGGCGGGGTGGTCGGAGCGCCTTCGATCGCAGATCGCGCGGGGACAGGTGTCAGTCCTGGGAGAAGACACGGGTGCTGCCGGGTTCGCTGCGTTCATCGACTCGGTGGACCGGCCATGGATTCCGGAAGGCGTGGCCTATGTGGTGGACCTCTACGTGCAGCCCGAGGCGCGACGAGCAGTTGCCGCACGCACGCTCATGGCATCACTCATCGACCGAGTTGCCGAGGCCGGATACCGGGAGATCTGGACGAACACCGCCGTGACCAATCGCCGGATGCAGGTTCTGCTTCAGCGCGCTGGCTTCGTGATGAACGTCGGCTTCTCGATACCGGGGCTCGGGGATCAGGTATACCTGCGGCGTGAGATGGGCGGGAACATACGCCAACCGTACCCCATCCTCGAGTTCGACCCTACGCCGGAGGCGGTGATCGAGCCCAGGCGGCTGACGGCGCCTACCGGCGTACCCGAACACTGTGTTATCTGCTTCTTCCAGGAGGTGATAGAGGGGCTGCAGCATGAGGGGAGGGTGCGGGAGATCGCGCGACAGCGCTCAGAACAGGGTGGTCATCCGGTCTACGAGCTCGATATGAATGGAAAGCGCCTCGCCGTGTTCCATCCCGGCGTTGGCGCTCCCCTCGCGGCCGCTCTGCTCGAAGAAGTGATCGCTCTTGGGTGCAGCAAGTTCATCGCCTGCGGCGGGGCCGGTGTTCTCGACAAGGATGTGACCGCGGGCCGCATCATCGTGCCGGTATCGGCGGTGCGAGACGAGGGAACATCGTACCACTATCT
>JBEKKD010000633.1:0-2533 GCA_050010895.1 Armatimonadota bacterium | reverse complement strand
CTCGGCCGGCCCAGGCCGGAGCCTGGGACTTCGTCACCGCTCAGCTACTCGGCGGCTGGGGCCTTCCCGAGACCGGACTCTCACCGGTAAGCCATGCACGGCTTATCTGGACGCACTCCCAACGCGATCTGTCAGCTGGTCCATTTCCCTCTCTCCTCGGCCACAGATAAGCCGGCCCCTGGCTCCCGTCGGAAGCTATCTCAGCTCAGAAGCCGGCTCATATGCGCCAGCTCTTCACCCCACCCGCCAGGGCCAGGGGCCTGGTTGTCTTTACCGATCAGAATATACCACGGATCAGAGATCCAAACAAGGGTTTGGCCGCTATGGGTGTAAGCGCGTCAGAGTGCGGCTCCAGTGGATAGAGTCGCCGTAGCGATAGCAGCAACATCAACAAGCACCAAAGCCCTGCTCCCGCTACTGGCTGATACAGATCGCACCGCGCATCCTTGGTCTCCAGCACCTCAAGCCAGTCTGCCGGCAGTGCCTGGGCTGTTCCATCCATGCCATGCCGGAGGCAGGTCGGCTGCAGAGCGCCATCCACGCGCGCTCCTGGTCTGCGATGTTTGCACTGTCGGCAGACTGTCTTGCAGTTACGATGCTTGCTCATGGGCACGTGCCTTCACGCTCAGATCGCTGCCATTACTCGCGCTCCTATTGCTCATATACCGGAGAGGATCGAAAAGTGCCACACGCCCGGCACTGTTTTCAGTCGGCTCAGTGCAACCAGGGCTGCGGGACAGTGCGGTTATAGTGTCGGAGTCGACTGCCTCGCGAGCTTACGATCTCGATGAACTGCGCTGTCACCTCCTGGACCTGACACCCGCCGTGCAGAAAGCAGACCAGTCCGTACTCTCCGCCAGCCGGGAATCGGAGGCGGCCGCGGTTCTGGTAGAGGCTGGCCTCGGACCACCCCAGGCCCAACGCCTGACCGCGGATCGCGTCTACCATGGCGATTGCATCCGGGGCGACCGCTTCCGTGAACAGCCAATCGCTGCCAGTTGGAAAGAGATGTGGTGGCCTGGCGACCGGTTCGGAGCGGGGTACAGTCTCCCAGTCCTGGACGTGCGGCGGCCGATAGGCCTTCGGGTCGAGTGTTCCGATAGTGGCCACGAGCGTCTTCTCGCCGAGGTGTGCTACGGCCCAGAAGTGCACCGCGTTGAATCGCTGCCGCAGTGCCTGGTATTGCGCCGACGCCAGCCGGCCCCGTTCCCGCGCCTGCTTCGCCATCCCCATCCGGTGCCGCAGCCAGGCGTAGTACTCGGGGTCCAGCCGCCGATACCCGCACCGCTCGCAGATCTCATCCTGATCGGGCTCGGGCGTCCAGGTCTCCCAGCTGTCGAGATCGGTGGCCACATAGAGGGCGGAGGCCGACGAGCCGGCCTCGGCTGGCGGCTCGGTGTCCATTTCGGCCAGGGCGTGGTTGACGGGCGCGGGAGAGAATTCGACCACTGCCGTCTCGCCGAGCCTTTCATCATGACGAAGCATCGCGTCCAGCCATGACAATGAGCTATCCTCCGGTAACAGGGTCTTCAGTGGTTATCTACCGGAGGAAAGCGAGAAATGTCGAAAGCCAGAGGGTGAAAAGGTGACGGGGCGGAGACCTTTCACAGACCTCTCACCGGCGCCCTTCACCAGGCTCTCTGCCTTGATTTGATTGATTGATATTGATTATTGGTGAAAGGGTGAAAGGGTAAGGAGGGCATGTCTCTCTAGGTATGGGGAGAAGAAAACATGCGAGTTCTCCCGGCCGGGCCTACCATGTGAAGAAAAGAAATTCCGTTAGAGGGGGGTGCTTCTACCCACCTTTCACCTCACCCCTTTCACCACGGGAGTGCGCATCAGGTGAGCAGTAGTACGGAAGCAGGGCTGACCGGGGCTACTGTGAGCGCCGGATATCGTAGGTGCGCCCCCGGCTGCGCAGCTCGTTGATGGTGATCTCGAAGCCAGCTTCCCGGATCGCGACCAGGTCGTTGCTGAAACGCTGGGCGAACTGCTGCACCGAGGTCATGGGGAAGGACAGGCTGAACTCCTTCGCCACTCGCCGCAGCACCACGAACAGGTCACGCGCCAGCACGCCGCCGATCACGTCCTCTTCCTCGAACTCGATCTGGTAGCGCTCCAGGAAGGCGTCTTTGTTCGACTTGACCACGTGATCGGCGGTAGAGTTGCGGTCGGCCTCGAGCGCTTGCCTATAGGCCCGGAAGAGGCTGTTGAGGGCGGTGGCAATGGGGTTGGACTCGCGAGCGGTTTCCTGGGTGGTGATGTTCAGGGAACTGATCTGTTGCACGAAGCGCGGGTGGACGGCCTCTAGCCCCAACACTGTTCACTTAAGTATCCGCACGGTTGGATGATATGCAAGGTGTCGGCAGCTGGAAGGGCGGATGCGGTAGTTGCTCATCTTACGTTTGACCCCGCGCATGATGCGTCGGCCGCGGCTGGAGACCACCCGTTCCTCCAGAATCTCGCGCAGGAGCGCTTCATGAAAGGCCTTCCACCGCCGAGGGGGGAAAAGCCGCCAGCTGCGGCAGTTTGC
>JBEKKD010000632.1:0-2547 GCA_050010895.1 Armatimonadota bacterium | reverse complement strand
ACCTCTTCCATCTGCTTGATCCACAGATCCATCGCGTCCAGTCCGTAGACGCTGCTACTGGTGCGCTGGAATGGACCGGTACCGCGAATCCGCGCAACGACCTGACGGAGCGTCGCGAGATCAGCCTCTGTGGGCGTGACCGTGAAACTGCCGGCCGAGACCGCCCACATGCCGACTCCCGATACTTCGGCGATTGGGTTGTCCTTCTCCCCGTTCAGGCAGGCACCGAGGAGATCGCCATCGGGCAGTGCCTGTGTGATAATGCCGGCCCATCCCCAGGGGACGAAGCCATGTGGCCCGCCTGTGGCTTGCCACCCTCCGTCAACGACTACGACCGAGCCGGCGTCCACGGCTCGATTGATGAGCCGGCCTATTGCGCGGCGGAACTGGAGGGCGTTTTCTTCGTTCTTGCCGCCGTCGTGGAATGCGGGAACGTCGAGACGCGTGACGCGCAGCCCCAGCCAATCGGCGACGGGCTGGAGGTTGGCGGCCGTGGAAAGATAGCCATCGACATGCCACCACGACATGCAGTCCTCGGCCGGGTTGATCGCCGGAGAGAAGATGCTCGTCGTCATGGCGGCGATGGTGTCATAGTCGGCATCCCGCCCCAGGAGTCGCGCGGCCGCTTGGAGGGCCAGTGAGAACGAATCCTGCTTCATACCATCGCCGTGGAGCGAAAGCTTCGCGTAGTCTGGTTGAGTCGACATGGCTTGCGCCTCCGTGGCCGCTCCTGCAGCGGCTGGCAGAGCAAGGGCCATCATTAGCCCGAGCACCACTGCCCCCCATTTCCAGGCAGCTTCGCATCCTTGTCCCGCGCCGCGCATGGCCTCCTCCGATAGGGAACGGACGTTTGATAGCAGGCAGGGTACACGCGAGTGAACGAGCTGTCAAGCGCGCCCGCCGTCGTCCTGCCCAGAAACTGCGGGGCGAGGGGTATTGCCATCGCCCCCTCCCAACGAGGAATCCTCCCGGCTCTCATGGTAGCCTCACGCGGAGCCGCCTATGAGCTATCTTGAACGCAACCTGGCGCCGAACGAAACCCTCGCGTACGTGGGTCGCCTCCATTGGGGGACCTTCATCTCGCCCATGCTCGCCATGCTGGTGGCCGCGGCCGCGCTCGTCATCTTCGCCCTTGAGGTCCACAACGCGGCCGTCTACGTGCCCGTCGTTGGGCTGCTGGCGGCGCTCATCTGGGGGTTCACGCATTACCTGGCCTACATCACCACCGAGTTCGGCGTCACCAGCCAGCGCGTCGTGATGAAGAAGGGACTCATCGGCATCGCCACCCGAGAGATCATGCTGTCACGGATCGAGGCGATCCAGGTCCTACAGAGTATAGGGGGACGCATCTTCGGCTACGGCGACGTCATCGTCACGGGCACCGGCGGTACCAACGAGGTCTTTGCCATGATCTCCCGGCCTGCCGACTTCCGCGCCCAGGTCCAGAGCCAACTGGCCGCGCCGCACGGGTGCGCCAGCGCGGAGATGCGGGCTGGCCGCCGGTTGCGCTCGGGCAGCGGGGGCGCTGATACCGCGCGGCGTCCAGAACGTGGTGTGTTAGTATCTTGCCAGGAAGATGGCGGCCGATGATCTTGAGCAGCTCTCGCCGCCGCACCACTCACGAGAGAGACAGGTCATGAGAATCAGCTTCGAGCATCTGAGGCACCCTCACATCGAGGAGCGCAAGAAGGCCGGGCCACCCAAGACCAGGGATGCACAGCTGGGCATCAACAGCCGGGTCGCGCTGGTGCTCACCACGGCCGTCGGGACCATGTGGTGCGCCTACATCTTTGCGGTCCTCGCCCTGCTGGTGGTTCCACAGGCGATCCAGGGTGGCCTGCTCACCTTCGTCCAGTGGGTGAGCCAGACGTTCATCCAGTTGGTGATGTTGTCCGTGATCATGGTCGGTCAGAGTATCCTGGGGCAAGCCGCGGACAAGCGGGCGGAGATGACATACAAGGACGCTGAAGCCACTTTCCAGGAGGCCCAACAGATCCAAGCCCACCTCAAGGCGCAGGACGACGCGATGAACGCGATCCTGGAACGGCTGGAGAAGCTGGAGGCCGGACTCACCCAGCGATAGCTCACGCGACAGCGCGGTCTTCGCAACTCATACTACCGCAAGGCCACATAGTCAGCACCGGATGTCACCCTCCGGCGTGACACGCCGAAGCCTGCACCGCCCTCGGCGCCTTCAGTCGCGCGTGGTGCCCTCTGATCCTCACCCCGGCCCCTCGTCGCGAGATTCAGTCGCGTCTCTGCGTCTTCCATGTCCCCATCGCCGGACAGGTTGCCACTCCGTCTGCGCACACCGATGAGTTTCTGGATAGCACGAGATCCGGATATCTATCTGGTCCGTGAGGTGAGCGGCCAGCGGCCCAATGTCGCCGTCCGCTCCGTCTGTGAAGGAGTGCCAGACGGCGCGCCTAAGTGCTCTGGCTCATAAGTTCGATGACGTATTCATCAAGAGGTCAGGCTGCTCGTGCCAAGGGGATCGGCGTGGCGGATAGCTTTGCCATCACCCTGGCCAGGTCGTCCCTGGTGAAC
>JBEKKD010000631.1:0-2562 GCA_050010895.1 Armatimonadota bacterium | reverse complement strand
CAGCCGCGCATCCATCGGCGTCGCGCCGCGATTCGTCGCGCGGAGCGTGAACCGCGCCGGCTCCTGATCGTAGAACACGCCCTGGTAGGAAGCCAGCGGCACCCGACCGTGGACCTCTTCCGGTGCCGGCCGCAGCGTCACATCGAGCGCTGGCTCGGGCGACCGCCGCACTGCCACCGCCTCCAACCGCGCGAACGTGCTGTTCGCCTTCACCCGCAGCACGTGCCTGCCCGGCCCGACCTGCAGCGCCGGCGCGTTGTAGCGCCAGAACTCCTCGCTGTCATTCACCAGGAACATCTCGCTGTCCGGCGCGATCCATCGCGCCGACGCCCAATTCTGCTCCGGGCCGCCGTCAACTGAAACCGTGATGCTTCCCGCGGCGTCCTTCGCCGTCAGCGGCCGGTCCGGGAGAAGCTGCGGGTCTGCGAGCGCGCTCACGTCGATCCACCGCTTGCCATCAACCCCGACCACCAGCTCGTTCGTCGCCGAGAAGGCCTTGCTCGCGCCCGCGGCCGCCACGTTCACCGCGTTCCGCGCCGGCGCGGCCTCGGCCACATCTGCCCCCGCAGGCGCCAACTGCTTCGTCGCCAGGTCCAGCATCATCGGCCGGTACTCGACCGCGACCCGCGCCTGGAGCGACAGCGGGATGCGCTCGTCCGCCATCACCGGCCACCAGCCGGTGTCCGGCATGGCTACGAACTTGACGCTGCGCGCCTCCGCGCTGAGCGGCACGCGCCTGACGATCTGCTTGGTGGTCAGATCTATCACGGCGAGATCATTGCTCCCGTGGCAGAGAACGAACAGCCGATTCGCCATCTTCCGGGGCCACGGATCGATGCGCTGCACCGAGACATCGCCCGCCATCGCCAGGCTCCAGGGCTGGCCGGGCACGCTGATCTCCGACTCGATCTTGCGCGTCTGCGTGTCCACGATCACCACGCGGTTCCCCGCGCTATCGGCGGCGTACAGCTTGCCCTCGTTCTCGGCGAGACCGGCCAGGTACCCGCCAACCGTGATGGCGCTGACATTCCGGGTCTTCGCATCGAGTACGCCGATCTTGCCAAGCGCTGGAGCGAGGAAGAAGACAACCTGTGCCGGGGGATCGCCCACGCGCCGCACGATGGGAAGTGCCGGTCCTGGGTCGCCCGCAGGCGGCGTGCCTGCAGCGGTGACCGCGCTGACGTCGATGATCTCGCGCCCCTTGTTGCTGACTGCCGCAAGCCGGTGCGGACCGGCCGGCTCGTACCACTGGCACTGACAGTCTGGCCCGCCGCATCCCGCCGGAGGCTTGCCATTGGATTCGGTGCCCGCAAACTGCTGGTCGCTGGCCGCCGCCGGCTCCAGCGTGAACACGTCGAATGGCTGCTGTTGGAAGCGCACGATCAGCGTCGCGGCGGGATTGCCGACGACCTCGAGGTTGATCGGCTGCGCGGGGAGCGCCACATCGCAGACCTTCTCCCCGGTCGTGGTATCGAACCCCATCAACCGCTTGCCATCGCGCAGGGCCACGTAGAGCACGCCCTTCGCCAGCGCCAGCGACCAGGGAGTGCCCGGCACGCTCAGCGCGCCCAACACCGCTCTCGTGTTGGCGTCGATCGCAACCACGCGGTCGCCCAGCGCATCGGCGACGTAGACGCGGCCCTTGTCCCGGTCTGCGACCAGGTCGGCGATATAGCCGCCTACATCGATCGCGCCGGTCGGTTTCTCCGTCACGGCGTCGATCGCAATCACGCGGCCCGCGGCCGGAGCGGCAGCGAACACGGTGCTGCCCACGGAGTCGAGCGCGTCCGGCCCGGGCTGGCGAACCAGCGGGTAGGGGAAGCGCTTGGCGAGCTTCTGCTCGCCCGTCGGCCACCAGACCGGTCGCACCCGCAGCGTGGTCGGCCGATCCGTCTCGAACGAGAAGGTCAGCGCCGCGCCCGCCGACGTCGGCTGCAGGTAGCGCTCGCCCGCGCCCTTCGGGCCGCCCACATCCCAGGCGCCATCCCGGTCGGCCTTCTCCGCCTGCCACACCGACCAGTCGCTGTTCATCGGCAGGGAGAAGCTGCTCGCGGCCGAGGCGATGGCGGCAGTCAGCGCCAGGAGGCCGCCAAGGGCCGCGGCTGTGACGAGGAGCCGCTGCGACAACGAACGCCCACCAGCACATCGGTACAGCATGACACCCCCTGTTCTGTCCGCCCGGGCGAACTTGCCCCTACTGCCTGTGCCTCGCACGAATTGGCGAGGGCTGCGTCAGAGCCGTTCGGGGCCCCTCGCGCTCCACACAGCCCCCTAAGAAAAAACGAACCCCGACATCGGCATACGGCCCGGGTCGGGTTACCACTCGATATCCGTTCCAGTTGACGGTTGTATTATACCATGCGTGTCAATAGATAAACGCTTGCTTACTCCCATGCGTTTCGGCGCAGCCGAAACGCATGGAGAAAAACGCCGTTGGAAGTATACACAGCGTCCTATGTAATGACGCATAGTTTACGCAGGATATCATTGGGAGATGCCCAGAGATTGAACTGCGCCTCCACGGCTGCAATCACGTCGTCGAGGCTGGGGAAGTAGCGGTTA
>JBEKKD010000630.1:0-2566 GCA_050010895.1 Armatimonadota bacterium | reverse complement strand
CGCCTGCATCCATTATGTCAGTGCTATCGGCGCCCATTTCCATCATGCTTGCATCCAGATCCATATCCAGCTTCGGCTTCGGCTATCCCGCGAATACCAACATCAAACTCAAAGCCTCAGCCGGAAATGCCTTTTATCACGGGGCTGCTAGGTAATCTGCCGCCGTCGCGAAGACCTGCGTCAGCTCCCGTTCGATGTCCTGCGTGGCTCCGAAGGTGAGCGTGCGGCAGTCGGCGCCCCCGATGAGCGCGTGACTCGTCCCATAGTCGCGGACGAGGCGCGCCAGGTCATTGGTCGGCTCGAAGCAGAATCCGTCCACGCCCGCCTCCGCCAGCTCGGCGAGGAACATGTCGTAGGTCCCGTCCGACGTAAAGAGGATCCGCTTGCCCGCCTCTCGCAGGGGCGCGAGCAACTGTCGGTACCGCGGGAAGATGTACTGCCGGTAGAACTCCGGGTTCATGAACGGGCCCTGCGTCCAGACCATGTCGTCGTGGCACATGAAGACCTGGATCGAGGTCCGCGCCCAGGCCCGATAATGGCGAAGCGACAGCTCGAAGAATGAGCCTAGCACCTGCTCGCCGAAGCGCATCGGGTCCTCGCCGGCCGCGGCGAGCAGCATCTCCCAACCGAAGGCCTGGATAGCCCCGGAGATCAGCGTCTTGTAGCGGCCGCCGGGCACCACCCGGTCCACGCCCTGCTGCGTTCCGGCATACCAGTGCTCGTAGTAGCTCACGAGACGCTCTGCAGGTGGAACGCCGCACTCGGCCACTGCATCGAAGGCGAACACGTCGAGGGGATCGGCGAACGGCGAGGGCCTGGGCAACCGATAGTCGGAGGCATCCTCCACATAGGCGGCATGACCCATATCCGGCACCCGCCCGACGGCGCCCCACTCGGTCGGCCCATCATCGGTACACCAGAGGAAGTCGAGATGGACGGCGTCGTTGAACTCGGCGCGGGCCTCCGGGTGGGAGCGCGGATCCTTCCCCGTGAAGTGCCTCACGATCTCCCAGTTGTCGTTGTACTCGGTCCTCGCCACTCGGGGCGTCCACCTCAGGTGGAGAGCGTCCCACCCGATCTCGTAGCTCATGTCGCGCTCTCCCGCGCAGGGCAAGGGCCGTGTATCACCGCCAGATATCCCACGCTAGAACCCCGCCTCCCGCAGGTAGGCGCGGCTGATGGCCAGGTCCTTCAGGGGGTCCTGCAGGTGCGTGTCGTGCTCGACGAAGATCCAGCCGTCGTACCCCACCTCCACCAGCGCGCGCATCACGGCGAGGTTGTCCAGCCCGATATTGCCAGCCCCCAATTCGCAGAAGCGGCCCCGGTCCCACCAGGTCTCCAGCCCGACCTCCGAGCGCAGCTCCAGCCAGTCCTTGAGATGAACGGCGACCAGCCGGTCCGAGTACCTGCGCACGATCTCCACAGGATCTCCCTTGGGCACCGCGAGATGCGCGGTGTCCAGGATGAGACCGGCTTCGGGGCACCGCGCCAGGAATTCCTCGAGCTGCGCCTGGCTCTCCACCAACGACCCGAGATGGTTGTGCAGTGCGACGCGAATGCCCCAGCGGGCGCAGGCGGCGGCCTGGAGGTTCACCTGTCGGCAGTAGGTGTCGAAGTCCTCCCCCGACGCCGCCGCCCACACGTAGCTCTTGCCGAGGGCCGCGGTCCATTGGATAGAGGTCTCCGCGTTCGGGCCGGAGCAGCTGCCGAAATCCATCCCGAGCCAGCGCATGCGCGCGGCCTTGTGCAGCGCATCCTCTGCGCTCAGCGCATAGAGCCACTCGATGCCCTCATAGCCGATGGAGAGCAGCCCTTCCCAGCGCGTCTCCGTGCCGAACGTTCCGCCGTCCCATACGCCCATCCCGTAGTCGGCAACACCGTATCTCATCGCTCTCTCCTGTCGTGCACGTCGTTCTCAGAGGCAAAGACAACAGGCCCACTGCCGACTGATGAGGGAACGCTTTACGCCCGGCGTGTGGGCCACCAGACAGGCGGACCTGTCCTGCTGCTGGCGCCCGCCATCTACATCTTAGGATCTCAGGAGCGCGCCGAACGGCGCTGCGCCTAGCCGGCCGGCTCTCCCTCCATCCACTTCTTGAGCGTGTCCAGCCGTGTCTCGGCCGCCTTCAGGCGGCCGTCGAACTTCATGTCCACGTACGTCGTGATAAGCTCGTTGTGCGCCTCGCAGGTCCACAGATGCCGGAGACCGGCGTAGGCGTCACGATCCTGCCGCGTGACGACCCTCATCCCGTGGTCCTTCATGAAGGCCCGATAGTATGAGGCGCCGTCCATGGTGGTCCAGGCGTCGAAGTACTCCTGGAGCAGCCGCTCATCCTTCAGCACGCGGGAGATCTCCTTGAGCCATCTCCGAAGCTGCGCGCGCGCCTCCCCGCGGACCATCTCCAGGCGCGAGGAAGGAAGGCTGAGCCTGGTGAAGATCGGAGTCATCGCCGCTCTGATCCCGCCGCCGGCTTCGGCGAACTTGAGCAGCACCGGCATGCCTACCCACCAGAGCGAATCGCGTTCTCGGGAGCTGTCGAAGACGAAGTTGCCCAGGCTATAGGCG
>JBEKKD010000629.1:0-2575 GCA_050010895.1 Armatimonadota bacterium | reverse complement strand
GGCATAACCAACCCGGTCCGCCACATTCTGGACACGCTGCTTTCGTTCACGACCGCGAAGATCGAGGTCACCCAAGACCCGGCTCGGATGCGCCCTTCCGATGTGACTGTGCTCTGGGGCGACTCATCGAAGTTCCGAAAGCAGACGGGCTGGAAGCCGGAAATACCGCTCGAGCAGACGCTCCGCGATCTGCTGAACTACTGGCGGGGCCGGTCTCAGAAGTAGTCAAGAGACCGTAGCTCGCGTGACGTCAACGCTCGGCGGCGGCAGCGTGGTAGCTTGCCAGCGTCTCGCGGGAGCAGCGCTCCCACGAGAATTGGCGCGCCCGATCCAGCCCGCGAGCGATCAGAGCATCCGCATCCGCTTCGTGGGTGAGCAATTGCTCCAATGCCGCTGTCAGGGCTTCGGCGTTCAGAGGGTCGAAGAGAACCGCCGCGTTGCCCACGACCTCCGGCAGGGATGCGGCATTACTGCTGACCACGGGCGTTCCGCATGCCATCGCCTCCAATGGCGGGAGCCCGAACCCTTCGTACAGCGAGGGGAAGACAAACGCCGCCGCGCCGCTGTAGACGGCGGGAAGATCGTCGTCGGGCAGATAACCGGCGAAGATCACCTTGTCCGCCAACCTGAGCTGTTCGGCGAGCGCGGCAACCTCGCCATAGTGGCTGCTGTCGCCGACCCAGCCTTGCATGCCCACGATCACGAGGGGATGTGATTCTCTAATGTCCTCAGGCAGCCGCGCATATGCCGTCAGGAGCGTCGATAGGTTCTTCCTCGGCTCTACCGTTCCCACCGTAAGGACGTATCGCGCCGGCAGCCCGTGCGATCGGAGCACTCGTTCGACGACCTCGGCTGGAGCGGGCCCGAAACGCTCGTCGGCCGCCAGGTAGGTCACATCGATGCGCGCGGGGTCCACCCCGAGCCGCTCCACGATCTCGTGCTTCACGTGATACGAGATGGTGATCACGCGTCGCGCCCGCTTGACCGCCGGAAGGAACCCGCGCTCGAACCATGCCACTCGCTGCGGCGGATGGGTCTCCGGGTAGCGGAGCACGGAGAGATCGCACACCGTTATCACCAGCGGCCCGCGGAACGGCAGGGGCACGTAGTTCGGCTCGTGGTAGAGGTCAAAGCCGCGGTTGATGCGTCCGGCGCAGAACGCGGCGCGATGAATGGCTTCGCGCAGTCGCCAGGGGTCCTTCAGCAGGCGGGTCGCCACCGCCTTCGCCGCTATTACCGCTTGGTCAGGCTGAGTCCGTAGATAGCGACCGAACGAGTAGCCATAGAAGAACGTATACTCGTTCGCGCTGTCCAGTCGCAGCAGATTGCTGGCGAGCTGATACACGTACCTGCCAATGCCGGAGCGGCGCGCCAGCAGCGGGGTCGCGTTGATGACGATCTTCACGCCGGGCTCCCTGTCATTCCGTCAGCATCTCCTCGTAGACTTCCGCCACGTTCGCTGCGTATACATCCGCCGTAAACTCGCGCATGACGCGGGCGCGGGCCGCCTCGCCCAGTCTGCGCCGTAGCGCAGGGTCGCCGAGTAGTTGGCTGATTGCGGCCGCCAGGGCCGCGGGATCTCTCGGCGGCACGATCAGTCCCGTCTCGAGATGGCGATTCACATAGACTACCCCTGTCGGCAGATCGGTCGCTATGACCGGCTTGCCACATGCCATCGCCTCTAACTGCACAAGTCCAAAAGCCTCGGTGATTGCTACGGATGGCAGCACGAAGACGTCGCACGCATGGTAATGGGCAGCCAGGTCCTCCTGGCTCAGATTCGGTCTGAAGTGCACTTTGTCGGCCAGCCCCAGCCGCTCGGTCTGGGCTCGAAGCTCAGGAAGCAGCGGTCCCTCCCCCACGATCACCAGCGTGGCGTCCACCTGCGTCATGGCGCTAATGAGATGCTCCAATCCTTTGTAGTACACGCAGCGCCCGACAGCTAGCACCATAGGCCGCGCGTTCGGGGACGGCCGCACGGCCTCGACACGATCCGGGTCGGGATCCAGCAGAGGCGCAATGTCGATACCGAAGGGTACGACTCGGCACTTGTCGCGAACGGGCCGGAGGAAACGCGACAGCTCCAAGTACTGCGGAGATGAAACGAGTACGCGATCGCTTCGCGCCAGCAGGCGACGAAGGATGGGGCCGTAGATGCGGATCGCGAATGCCGGGCGCAGCACATCGCTGTGCCACGTAATGCACAGCTTGCCTCGCGGACGGGCGAGGTAGGCGGCAAACTCGCCGGGTGGATAGGGATGGTGTAGGTGCACGATGTCGGAACGCAGCTTTCGCAGCAGCAGAGGCATCGTGGGGCAGACGGGAAGCTTGATAGCGCTAAACAGGCGGGCGCTTCGTACCACGGTGAGGTTCGGCCGGAGACGCTCCGTCTGCGTGCGGCGGCCCGCGTTGGCGCACAGCACGGTGACATCCATCACCCGAGACTGGTGCTCGGCGAGGAGCATCAGCGCCCGCTCGATCCCGCCCCACTGGGTGATCGGCGGAACGGGGATGTCGTACGCCTGTTGACGTGCACGACCCGGAGCACGAAGGACTAGCCCTGACCCAGGGATCT
>JBEKKD010000628.1:0-2585 GCA_050010895.1 Armatimonadota bacterium | reverse complement strand
GGACGCGCTGGATGACCTCAAGCGATACAGCGGCAGCAACGATGATGTCCTGCGCAAGCTGGCTCTGGACACGGAGACGGCGCGGACCCCGGCCGTCAGACTGCTGCAGAGCTTGGTCGGACTGCGCGGAAAGCATCCCGAGGCCGCCCGTCTGGTAGACCGAATCCTGGCGCTGGGCCTCGCGGACGCCGACCGTCTCTCCGACGCCGAACTGGTGGCGCAGATCGACGGCTCTGGCGCGCCGCATCCCGGCAACCACACCGCGAAACTAGAGGCCTACTACTACGCGTTGCGCTACTATCTGACCGGGGACGAGGCCGATGCGCGGCGTGTGGTGGCTCTCCTCGACCGCTTCGGGGAGGTGATGCCCCGCTGGCCGCTGGTTGACCCTGAAGGGAAGTTGCATTCGCAGGCCGACACTGAGTACTACGCGCGGTGGGACGCCACTGGCCTCTGGGGGGTCTGGTTCTACGAGGACCTATGGGCCTGCGAGCCGTTGCTGTTCGCTTGGGACCTGGCCGGGTCGAGCCACGCGATGCAGGTGGACGGAGTTTCGAAGCGCCTGGAGGACAAACTGCTGCGCTTTATGGTCGGGCACCAGTTCAAATACTCCCCCACCTACGGCAACCTGGAGAATTACATCCTGGAGGGGCTGGTGACCTTTGGCCTGGTCCTGCCGGAACCGGAGTACATCCACCGGGTGGTGACGTGGCACCGGGCCGTGCTGCTGACGCAGTTCTACGCCGACGGCTTCTGGCACGAGGGCACGCCGGCTTACCACAAGGACATCTGGTGGGGACTGGCGCGGACGCTGCCACGCATGCTACAAGGCTACTCGGATCCTCCCGGGTTCGTCAGCACTAGCGACGGCACGCGCTTCGACAACCTCGACCTGGTCCGACGGTATGCTCCCCAGATGCGCCGCCTGGAAGAGGCCTTGGACAAGCTGGTGCTGCCCGATGGCAGCATTGCGGGGATCCACGATGCCTTCGATCCGGACTATCGCGCCTGGTGGACGACGCCGCCCACGGCCGCCCGGCCCCGGCTCCTGGGGAGCACCGGGAATGGAATACTCGGCCTCGGCGATGGCGCCGACCAAATGCTGGCCCTGCTGCACTTCGGCGGCATGCACGGCCACGAGCACTACGACACGCTGAACCTGCTCTTCTGGGCGAAGCAGTATGAAGTGCTCTCCGAGACTATGTACCGTCCCCTGCCGGGCGACATCTCCACTCGCGAGTGGCACGAGGCCACCGCTGCCCACAACACGGTCGTCATCGACGAGCGCAACCAGGCTGGGCGGTTCGAGAACGAGCGTCGCCGGCTGACGCCTGAGGACGCGGTGCCTGGTATTCCTGACGGCCGCTACCGCGCCTATGGTCACGGCGATTCCGTTAGCGACGGCAGGCTGCTTCTCTTCGAGGCTACCCTCCCGGAGGTGCAGGTGATCGAGGCCGATGGCGAGCGCGCCTATATACCGCGGCCGGGCCTGTACCGGCGGACGCTGGCCCTGGTAAAGGTGGATGAGGCCGACGGCTACCTCTTCGACGTATTCCGGGTGCGGGGCGGTGCGGTGCACGACTGGATGCTTCACGGCTGCCTACAGAACGCCTACGAGGTACGTTTCGACCGCGCTCTTTCGCCCCGCGAGGGGAGCCTGCACGGCTACCTCAGGGACCTGCAGAGCTTCCGCACGGACGAGGACATTGCGCTCTCCTTCGATATCACAGAGCCGGCGGGCGCGCCGGAGACGCGGGTCACACTGATGGGGCAGCCCGGGACCGAGGTGATCCGGGGCCTGGCACCGGCCATGCGGCGTCGGGGCCTGGCACCGTTCGTCGACGTGCGCCACACGGGTCCGGAGAGCTTGTTCGTCGCCATCCATGAGCCGCGGCGCCCAGGCCATGCCATCATTCGGAAGGTGGAGTTCGCGCAGCTCGCGCCGATGGCGGTCGCGGTCCGCGTTACTCTCGCCGATGGGCGCACTGATATCCTGGTCAGCACGGCTGACGAGCCAGGCGCACCCGCCCGGGAGGTCGCGGCTTGGGGTGTGGCTCTCCGCGGCCGTTTCGCTTTCGCCCGACTGAGGGGCGGGAAACCGGAACGGCTCTCTCTGGTGTGGGGTGACTCGTTCGCGGTGGATGGCCAGCAGGCCGCCGGCGCCCGTCCCTACACCGGCGAGATCATCGCCACCACCCGCACCGAGGACGGCGCCGCTGAAGATACCTTGACCGCGAGCGTCCCGCTGCCAGCGGGCCGCTCGCTCGCTGGGCGGGCGCTGCTGCTAGACTTCGGCGGTCTGCTCACCCAGAGCGTTATCATTGACCGCGTGGAGGCCAACAGAGGCTGCTCTCGCATCGTCACCCGCGATGACCCGGGCTTCACACTGCAGGGCGGACTCTCCAAGCTGCAGCACTTCCCGAACTGGGGGATCCCCGGTCCCTGCCGCTTCACCATCGACAACCCGAAACGTTGAGACGAGAGAAAGCTCTTAGAGGGCTCGGATAGAATTCCCCGGGGGAGAGCACCGCCGCCTCACCCCCTCGCTTCACGGCCAGGCGAAGACCACTTTCCCGGTGTTCCCG
>JBEKKD010000627.1:0-2917 GCA_050010895.1 Armatimonadota bacterium | reverse complement strand
GATGGCGTGCCCTATCGCGTCGATGCCTTCAACGCAGGCGTCTCCACGAAGCTGCTCGATATCAGCGGCGAGTTCGGATTCACCAACTGCCGGTCGGCCGCGTGGTGGTCGATGCGGGAGCTACTCGACCCGGCCAACGGGCACTACATCGCGCTGCCGAAAGACGATCTCCTGATCGGGGATCTCACCGCGCCCCATTGGCATACCGGATTGGGCGGCAGATTGCAGATCGAATCGAAGGATCAGGTGAAGAAGCGCCTTGGTCGCTCGACGGACTGCGGCGACGCGGTGGTGATGTCGTTTTGGAAGGAGCGCGTCGGCAAGGGTGATGTCGTTTTGGAAGGAGCGCGTCGGCAAGGCCAGGCCCGTCACTGCATCGCTCAACTTCGAGGCTCGGAGGGTACCCGGCGGCATAGAGATCAGCGAGCTGGGGGAGGAGCACGATGCAGATGTTGAGGCCGGCTACGCGGGGAGGCCTGGTCCCTTTGGTCGGGACGGCGGGGGGAGCGACGAGAATCCGTTCATTTTTTGAGAAGCGAATCAGGCGCAGGGCCGGGCTGATCGAATCCCTTTTGGAAAACGCAGAACACGTGTGACGCCCGGCCCACGCTTTTGAGAATGGTAGAGCGATGGCAGGTCCCCGCTCCAGGCCGCACGCGGCGCGCCGCGCCTGCAGGCCAGGTGGTGGTGGGACCGCGCAGTGCGCGGGCCAGGCGGATGCCATGAGCCACGGCTGCAGTGGTCCAGGGGGCCCGCGATCCGGTCGTGCGGGATGAGCCCCCCGACCATCGAACAGCAGCTGGCGTCGTACCTCGATCATGGGCGGCCGAACTACGTCCGCGGTGGAAGATACGGCAGGGCTGAAGGGGCCGTCAGTGGCGTCACAGGCACAGGCCGGAGGAGATGCACGTCTTGCCCCTGTGCCCGCATTGGTGGTCCGCTCCGCAACTTCACAAAAGTTTCCTGCGCGCTACTTGAAGCTGCCGCACAAGGCCTGTACAGTATGTTTGCGATCAGTACCAGCAACTCGATAGGGTGAAGCCGACGATCAGCCGCCCGACTCTTCCGGGCGGTTGATCGCGTTAAGCCCAGGGCATGGACCGGGCGCCTGTGCTGACATGGTATCTTACGAGCAGCACATCGGTTGCTGGCGACGGCTTGCTGCATTAGCGACGGATCCGGCTGCACTCCCGCCTGTTCCCTGCCCACTCTTCCCTTGACGCGCCAATCTCCCCGGGGGTAGGATTCCTCTGCCAGTCGCTGGTGCAAACAGGTACACCTGCTCCAGGCTGGCGTGGACAATCTGATAGGTCTTGCTGACCTAGGCTGTCGCTTACGAAGCAAACTACCACTCGGGGATTTCCCCGAACTACCGAGAGCGGAAGCCTGGCGCGGCGCTCCTTATCTGGAGCACCGCCCGGGCGCGCTCTTCGGTAGGCCCTGTGGTAGGGGTGCTTCGTGGGGCACGCACGTGTGCGGTGCTCCACCTACAAGGGCCGGCAAGCCGGGAGGAGGCGCCGTGGATGTTGTGGACGCAGTCCACCGAGTGTTGGCAGAAGCTGGGCAGCCCATGCACTACCGGGCCATCACCGAGAAGCTCGTTGCCGACGGGCTCTGGCAGCCCAGTGGGACGACTCCCTGGGCCAGCGTGAGTTCCGCACTCACGACCGACATCAAAAAGCACGGAGCCAGTTCTCGGTTCAGGAGGCTCGGGAGAGGGATGTTTGAATTGGCCGATTGGGTCCCGACCACCAGCGCAGACGCAGCCCCGCCGCCCAGCTCGGGTGTCCATGTTTCTTTCGCCGATGCCGCTGAGAAAGTGCTGTCTCAGTTCGCGAACCGGAGACCGATGCACTACAAAGCGATAACCCAGAAAGCATTGGGTCTCGGCTGGATCAGTACGACCGGTCAAACACCAGAAGCTACTATGAATGCGCAGATACTCACTGAGATACAGCGCCAGCAGAAGCGTGGCGACGTGCCCCGATTCGAGAAGTCTGGCAGGGGCTTCTTCGGCTTGACCATATGGCAGGGCGAGGGCCTGGTCAAGGCCATAACGCAACATAATAGTGAGGTGCGGGGGAAACTCCTGGAGCGACTTCACTCGATGTCTCCCAAGGAGTTCGAGGACCTGATCAGAGAGCTGCTCACGAAGACTGGCTTCGGATCAGTTGAGATGACGTCTCTAGCAGGCGACGGCGGTATCGATGTCCGGGGGGTAAAGGTAGTCGATGACATTCTTCCGGTCAGGATGGCCGTGCAGGTGAAACGCTGGAAGCGGAACGTACAATCGCCGGTGGTCCAGGAAGTGCGCGGCAGCCTGCGTGCAGATGAGCATGGTGTGATTTTCACTACCAGTGATTTCAGCGTAGGCGCCAAGCAGGAGGCGGTGAGATCCGGCGCCATTCCGATTGCCCTGGTGAGCGGCAAGGCCCTGGTGGACCTCCTGGTTGAACACGACATTCAGATACGCCGGATCACCCATGACCTCATCGAGCTCGGGGAGAATGACGAGGGAGAGTGATCCTCCCCATCGCGGTTCCGTTCCCCAAGACAACGCGCTACAGCTGCCCGAACCATTCCTTTGGCCAAGCCCCGCAAGCTAGTGAGCGCCGGGACTGCGTGTCCCAAGATCGATCAGAACGCCGCACCACGTTGGCTTCAGTGCCGCGTCCGGTGGTGAGATGGTGGTATGGGTGCGGCGATTCACTGGTGCCCCTCGCTGGCCCAAATCTGCGTCCGATAATCACCGTTACTGGACGTGGATTCTGAGCGGCAACCGCGCGCTTGCGCTTCATAAGCTGGGAGGAAGCGTGCCGTGGGTGCTGACGGGTCTGTGGCCAGCAAAGGGAAGCTGGCGGCCTTGGTCTTGTCCGCCGGGAGCAGCCAGTGCCAGAAGAAGCCCCTGTCGGCAGGC
>JBEKKD010000626.1:0-2622 GCA_050010895.1 Armatimonadota bacterium | reverse complement strand
GCCAGCACAGGATCCCCTTCGTCGCCCGCGGCGCGGGGACGAACCTCTCCGGGGGCGCGGCGCCGGTGCATGGCGGTCTGGTGGTCGGGGTGTCGCGGATGAGCAGGGTGCTGTCCATCGACGCCGTCAATCAGATCGCAGTCGTCCAGCCCGGTGTGGTGAACCTCCAGTTCCAGGCGATGGTTGCACCCCACGGCCTCCAGTTCTGCCCCGACCCGGCGAGCCAGAAGGTGTCGACCATCGGCGGGAACGTCGCCGAGAACGCGGGCGGGCCGCACTGTTTGAAGTACGGCGTGACCGTGAATCACATCCTCGGGCTTACCGTCGTGATGCCCTCAGGCGAGGTGCGGCAGTTCGGCTCGGCAGCGCTCGACACGCCGGGATACGATCTGGTGGGCCTGTTTGTGGGCTCGGAGGGCACATTCGGCATTGCGACGGAGATCACGCTGAAACTGCGCCCGCTGCCGGAGGGGACGCAGGTCGTCGTCGGCATTTTCGACACGCTCGAGGCCTCGGGTCGGGCCGTGTCCACGATCATCGGCCAGGGGATCGTCGCCGCCGCGTTGGAGATCATGGACCGATCCACGATGGAGGCGGTCGAGGCGTCGTTCCCATCCGGCCTGCCGACCGACGCCGAGGCATTCCTGCTGATCGAGCTGGATGGGCTGAAAGAGGCGCTGGACGCGCGCGCCGAGCGTTGTGCGCAGATCTGCCGCGATGCCGGCGCCCGCACAGTCGAGATCGGCAAGGCGCCGGCGGACCGAGAGCGATTGTGGGCGGCACGCAAGTCGGCCTTCGGCGCGACCGCGCGCCTGAGCCCGGCGATGCTCGTGAATGACGCCACCGTGCCGCGCACCCGCATTCCCGAGGTGGTCCGCCAGATGCAGGAAATCGAGCGCAAGCACGGGGTGCGGATCGCCAAGGTGTTCCACGCCGGTGACGGCAATCTGCACTCGAATATCCTCTACGATCGGTCGCACCCCGAGGAGATGGAGCGGGCGAAGGCGGCGAGCGTGGATATCTTCCACCTCTGCGCGAGCGTCGGCGGCACGATCACGGGCGAGCACGGCGTGGGCTCGGAGAAACCCGAGTACATGAGCCTGATCTACTCGCCCGAGGACCTGGCCGCGCAGAGGAAACTCAAGCGGCTCTTCGACCCGGCCGGCCTCGCCAACCCCGGCAAGGTGCTCCCTGCGGAGGCAGAAACGACCATGGCGGGGGCGCACGCGTGACCGGGATTGCGCACACGCTGAACCGGTTCGAAGAGACCGTCGGGGAGCGCCATCTGATCACCTCGACCGAAGTGGTGGCGTCCTACGCAATCGACGGCCGGACGCCGGTCGCGGTCGCGTTCCCGGGATCGGCAGATGAAGTCGCCGCGCTTCTGCACCTCGCCGCTGAGACGCGGCTATCGGTGTTGGCGCGCGGCGCGGGGAGCCACCTCCACCTCGGCGCCCCGCCGAAGCCGATAGCGCTTGTGCTCGCGCTCACCAGGCTCAACGGCATCGTGACATACGACGCCGAAGACCTGACGGTGACCGCGCAGGCGGGCATGTCGCTCGAGGCGCTCCAGAAGGCGGTAGGCGCGCACGGGCAGATGCTGCCCGCCGATCCGCCGGAGTCGAACAGCGCTACCCTCGGAGGAATCGTATCCACCAACCTCACGGGGCCTATGCGGATGCGGTATGGCGCGCCGCGCGACCTCGTCATCGGCATGCGGGTGGCGTTGTCGACCGGCGAGATCATCAAGACCGGCGGACGGACGGTCAAGAACGTGGCGGGATACGACCTCGGTAAGCTCTTCATCGGCTCGCTGGGCAGCGCCGGCGTGATCCTCGAGGTCACCGCGAGGCTGACGCCGCTCCCGGAGGCGGAGGCGGTGCTGACCGCCGCCCTGTCGCCTCAGGAGGCAGCGGAGGCGGCGGCATGGCTGGTCGGGTCGCGCCTGGAGCCCACCTCGTGCGAGCTCTTCAACCATGTGGCCGCGAAGCGGCTCAGGGCGGTGCTGCCGGTCACGGCAGAGGCGGGCAAGCAGGTGATCGTGATTGGCATTTGCGGCGAGCGGGTGACACTGGAGCGCCAGGAGCGCGATATCCGGGGGCGGATTGCGAACTGCGCGCGGCTGGATGGCGGGGACGCGCGCGACCTATGGCTGCGCGCACGCGGTATCGCCGGCCCCGGCGGGAACTCGCTTCTCCGTGCCAGCGTCCCTGTGTCGTCGGTTCACACGATGATGGAGGCAGCGTGTGCGCTGGAGGGCTGGGCGGCAGTAGGGCGCGCCGGCGACGGATTCGTGTTCGCCTCGCCCCCGCCGGACCAGGAGCTGGCTGGGGCTCTACGCGGCCTCACCTCACTCCGATCTCGCGCCGTCACGCTCGGCGGGCATGCAGTGCTGGAGTCGGGGCCTGTCGAAGTGAAGCGCGAGTTCCCAGTATGGGGAGACCTGCCGAACGCGGACCTGATGCGGCAGTTGAAACAGAGCTACGACCCGGCAGATATCCTCGGCTGTGGCCGGTTCGTGGTGTGAAGGGCAGGAACCCGAGATTCGCTAGCTGTCCGGTCGGAATCACTGCGCCTGGGGAGGGCCAGAAAAAAGGGAGGCACAAGCCGGGGCGAGGGGGG
>JBEKKD010000625.1:0-2683 GCA_050010895.1 Armatimonadota bacterium | reverse complement strand
CTGTTTGAGCGCCTCTCGGGCGAGCTCGGATGCTTCGTTGAGACGACGGCGCGTGAAGCCTGCCTCGGCCTCGATCAGCATCAGCCTCGGCGCGGGCATGTCGCTGAGGAGATCGGGGGGCTGCGCCATTCCCCTGCTCTCCCGGATGCGGCGATCGTATTCCTTCCGGTCTGACCCGGTCAGCAGAAGATAGGAGTTCGTAAACTGGCGGAAATTCTCGTCATTGATGAGGTCGCGAGTCGAGAGGCCCTTCTGATGGTGGCGAACTAGCTGGCGATACCGCGAACGGATCTGAACCGGAGTCGCGCTCCAGGGTAGGCCGAGGAGGTCGTAAGCGTTCCGTGGCTGTCGAATCTTGAGCATGGTCGCTGGATGCGAGTATAGTAGTGGGGTCTTGCGGTGTCAAGCTGAGACGACACCATCCGCCAGAGGCGGGCAAGCATCGCTTCGCTCAGGATGGCAGAGCGCGCTCCTCGGAGATCAGTGGGTGATGGGTCATAGCATGCCATGAATCAGATCACTTTTCTCGGCACCGGCGGGGCGCGCGTGCTGGTGTTCAAGCAGTTGCTTGCATCGGGCGGGCTGTGGATCGAGATGGAGAACACGCGCATCCATCTGGATCCCGGTCCGGGCGCGCTGGTACGGGCGACGAAGCGAGAACTCGACCCGACGAAGCTCGACGCGATCGTGCTCTCACACAGGCACCTCGATCATTCGGCCGATGTCAACGTGATGATCGAGGCGATGACGACGGGCGGGTTCAACAAGCGAGGCATGGTGTTCGCGCCGCGGGACGCATACGACGATGACCCCGTGATCCTCAGGTACGTGCGGAACTACCCGAAGTCAACGCACGTGATCGAGGAGGGCGGGATATATGAGGTGGGGGGTATCCGGTTCTGCGCCCCGGTGAAGCACGACCACCCGGGCGAGGTGTATGGGCTCGTGTTCGAGTCGCCGGGGTGCAGGTGGTCGTATATCGTGGACACGCGGTACTTCCCGGACCTCGCAAAGCACTATCAGGCCGATGTAGTGATCATGCACACGGTGCGACTCGAGGAGAGCGAGATCTACCACCTTTCGATCCCGGATGCGAAGCGAATCATCGGGGCGATGCAGCCGAAACCGAAGACGGCGATCATCACGCATTTCGGGATGACGGTGTGGCGAGCGAAGCCGTGGGAAGTGGCCGAACGGCTGGGCGAGGAGACGGGGGTAGAGGTGAAGGCGGCGCGGGACGGGATGGAGTTCGAGCTGCCGGGAGGGGAGTGAGCGACTCCGCAGGTGGGGGAGGCCTGATGAACCGCCATCTTAGATCGCGCTGCACGGGCAGGACCGCGTTCGTGAGATGTTGAACGGAGGCGCGGAGCTACGTTGTGCCAACCTACATCCCAGTCATCCGCGAGATTCCATGTCCACCCTCCGCGCTTGATGCGTTCTCGGCCGTCGCCGCCGAGCCGGGGGCGATTCTGCTCGAGAGCGGCGGTGCAAATCAGACGCTTGGTCGTTATTCCTTTGTCGCTTGTCGCCCATTTCTCACCTTCCGCAGCAAAGGGCCGCGCGTCGTGATCGACTGGGGCGAGAGACGGGAGGAGCGGGAGGGGAATCCGTTCGATATCCTGTCCGAGCTGATGAGCGACTTCAGGGCCGGGCGGCCCGCTCGCGCGCCGTCGCTGATCGCGGGCGCGATGGGGTACTTCGCGTACGATCTCGGGCGGTTCGTCGAGCGAGTGCCCCAGACGACGGTCGATGATGTGCCGATGGCGGACTGCCACTTGGGTTTCTACGGCGCGGTGGTGGCGATCGACCATGTGGACGGGCGAGCGTGGGTGAGCGCGATCGGTGCACCGGCGGTGGACGCGGGGGCGGCGGGGAGGCTGGCGGGGGTGAGGGCGGGGGAGTTGGCGGAGCGGATGGCGGGGGACGGAGGGGCCTCGGCACTGAAGTACCGAAGCAGCGAAGGCACAATATCGGCGGGCGTGATGTCGCCGGCATTACAACTGCGATCCAACTTCCGGCATGACGATTACGTGAGCGCGGTTCGACGGGCAAAGGAGTACATCGCGGCGGGCGATATCTATCAGGTGAACCTGTCTCAGCGGATGAGCGCGCCGCTGGCGACGACGCCGCTGGACCTGTACAAGCGACTGCGGGAGAGTAATCCGTCGCCGTTCGCGGCATACTTCGAGACGCTGGACGGCGCGGTAGCGAGCTGCTCGCCCGAACGGTTCCTGCAACTGCGCGGTCGCGAAGTCGAGACGCGACCGATCAAAGGTACCAGGCCGCGTGGCGAAACGGCTGAAGAGGACGCGAGGCTGGCGGCCGATCTGCTGGCGAGCGAGAAGGACCGCGCTGAGAATGTGATGATCGTGGATCTGGAGCGCAACGACATCGGCCGTGTGTGCGAGTTCGGCTCGGTGCACGTGCCCGAGTTGTTTGCGCTGGCGAGCTACGCGACGGTTCATCACCTGGTCTCGACGGTGCGCGGCAGGCTGCGGCCGGACTGCACTGCATTGGACTGTCTAAGAGCGTGCTTCCCGGGCGGGTCGATAACGGGAGCGCCGAAGGTCCAGTCGATGGAGATCATCGAGGAGCTCGAGCCGACGAGGCGCGGGGTCTACACCGGCGCCATTGGGTATCTGTGCTTTTCCGGAGACATGGACGTCAACATCGTGATCCGGAC
>JBEKKD010000624.1:0-3302 GCA_050010895.1 Armatimonadota bacterium | reverse complement strand
TCACGCTGATCCAGGAGCGGGCGCTGGACCGGGCCACGATCAGCGAACTGCTTCCCCAGGTCCCGCGTCTGGTGCAAGCTCTGGATGTCGCGCAGAAGGCGGAGCGGGCGGAACTGGGACAGACCTGCGGCGCCGAAGAGGCACATGACCCTGGGTATGAAGACCAAGTGCACGAGTTGGCGAGAGAGATCCTGGCCGAGATCAAGCACACGCGCCACGAGCAGGAGTGAGCGTGCTGTGCCTGAGAGATTGATCTGGCACAGACATTCCGGAGAAGGGGCCGAGGCACCGAGGCCTGTGCCTGCTTCTGGCGCTATCGCGACTACGGACCCGAGGGGTGAGGGCGATGCGACCTGCGGACGCGGCTGTCGGACTGGTACGCCGGGTGGTGGAGGGATTGCGCGAGGGTCTCCAGGACCCGCGACGGCTGGCCCAGGACGCCGCACGACGTTGACTTCAGGGCCGCGTTCGGGAGCGAGGTGGTGGTATGGGTGCGGCGATTCACGAGCAGGCCCGGCCGGCAGCAAATCGCCTCTTGCTGGCTTGAATCTGCGTCCGATAATACCGGTTCTGCCTATCCGGTTTACTCACCAACATACAACATCCTGTAGGGTCCGATAATACCGGTTCTGCCTATCCGGTTTACTCACCAACATACAACATCCTGTAGGTAGTGGGTGTGTGCTGACCGGCGAGCCCGAGCAGCGTCTGGAACGCGGCCCTGGGCGGCCTGGGCGATGCTGTAGGAGCTGTGCTGGCCCATGGTGCGAGCGGGACGAGACCGAAGGGAACGGGCGCGGCATCCGCTTCTACCTCCGCGGTGGACTATACTGCATCGTGTATAATGGTGAGCCAACCGGATAGGCACAATACCGGTTACTGGACGCAGGTTGGGGAGAAGAGCGCGAAGCGGATGCGCGCGACTGCCGGTCCAGCTGTGGCGACGCAGCGTCCGCGATGGGCCGGGCTGCCCCCTCAGCTTGGAGTCGCTGTCCGAGGCCCCGGTCGCATCTGGGGGGTCAGTCCTGTTCCGACGGGACCGCGGCAGCTTGGGGCGCGGCGTCCTTCACCTCATCTCGGAGCTTGCTGGTCATCCACTTTACCGACTTCCATCCGCCATCGCCCTGAAGGAACGTAGGCGATCTCATGTACTCGATCCCGACGCCGGTGATCCCGGGGGCCTGCTTGCCGCCGGCGCGATTGGCGAGTTCGTTCCAGGTCGCGCCATCGGGCGCGGCGCCCTCGAAGCCGCGGTGCATGAGGCCGATGCCGCCCATGGAATCGCTCCACCAGGCGAGCGCGTAGAAGCAGCCGCAGGAGCTGTGGGGGAAGCCGCGCACGGAGTGCAGGAACACCCGCTGCATACGGCCCCCCGTCGCCTGGCGCGCCGACTCATTGAGCCCTTCGTACTCGCCCTTGACGGGATCGAGGACGCGGCCCAGGGGGACCACCGCGCAGCAGTTCTCCGGGCGGCCGCGCCGCCGCCACGGGCGGCCCGAGCTGACGCCCATATAGCGTGCGCCGACCAGCATCTCTTTCCAGTTGCGGCCGCACATGGGCGTGCGGACGGGATGGGTGATGCAGACGTGCTCGCGGCTGAAGGGCGCGCAGGCCTCGCAGGTGTAGACGACGTCGGGCGGCATCGCGCTCAGGCGAGCGACCTCCGCGTCGCGGCGCGTGCGCTCCTTGGCGACCTGTGGGGCCATCGTCGCGAGCCGCGCGGCATCGCCGATGACCTCGACGTTGATCGGGCCCAGGCGCGGGAACTCCAGCCGCAGGCCGCGCCGGATCACCTCGGCCATGCGCTCGGCGGAGGGCGGGTCGCGGCGAAGCGCGAGCGCGAGCGGCTGGTGCGACTCGGCTTTCACGCCATCGAGCATATTGAGATAGCCCGCGGCCGCGCCTTCGAGTTCGTCCTCCGCGATCGCATCCAGCGTGCTGTCGTCAACAGTGATGATGATGCCGAGAGCGCGGCCGAGTTGGCCGGTGATAGCGACACCTTCGGTCGCCGTCCCGCGGCGCAAGACCAGGAAGCTGTTCTCCCCGCCGAGGCGCGCGGCGGGCTCGAACTTCTCGTGCGCGTGAGCGGGATTCGCGTACTCCGGCAGAGCGGTGAGCGGGTCCTGCGCGCGGATGCGCAGATTGTCGAACGACGCGGCTGCGGCCACTGCCTCCTCGGGTGAGCTCACCTCCACGCGGTCACCGACCTCCCAGGGAAAGCCGGCGGTGACTGCGGCGCGCATGCCGAGCCGCATCAGCGAGAGGCAGAGCAGCGACTCGACCGGCTTCATCGCGCCGGAGACGATCAGCACGCCTGGACCGTGGTCCTCGACGAAATGCGTAAGGTCGTGGCGATCGCCGGCCTTGACGTCGCTGTAGAGCAGCGCGTAGCGGGCGAGCAGTTGCGCGAGATACACGGAGGCGGTCTCGCGCTCGCCGAGAAACTTCCCCGGGCCAGCGTCCGGCCGGGTGATGTAGACCATGAAACTCGCCTCGTCGAAGGCGCTGCTATAGCACGCCTGGCCCTCGCCCATGATGAGCGCCCAACCCGCGCGCCACTTGATGCCGCCGAACACCGCGCCGCGGAAGCTGCCGTCGCTGGAGAAGTACGTGTCGCGGTCGGGCTGAACGGATTCGATGGCTTCGGCCGCGCAGAGCGCGACCCAGGCGGCGTCCTGGGGTTTGGCATCGGCGCTGTCGAGTTCCTGGGCCTGCTCGCGGATGCGGGCGAGATCGGGCGGCGCGCCGAACAGCGCCTGGCTCACCGGGAATGGGAACTGCGTGTTGGCGAACGGCGCCGCCGCGCCGGGGAGTTGATCGATCAGCGCTCGCAGACCGGGGATCATGGGTGCTCCTTGGTGCACGATTGGTACGCGTCTAGTCTTCGGCCGATCCCTCCGCCTTCCCTTGTCCGCGAGTGAGCGGACGGTCGAATGCTACCTTCCCTTGCTTGTATGGTGCCTTGCCCCCCGAAGTCGGATCGGTCTGGAATGGGCCGGTCGAGAGCATGGCAATGAGTACCCCCCGCTCTACACGCCGCTCTCGGCCTTGTGCCCGTCCGCGGATCGACTGGGGTCATCCTCTGAGGCCGATTCCGCGTCCGATAGCGCCGATTACTGGACGCTGGTTCGCGCGAGGGGAGCCGAAGTAGCCTTGCACCGGTAGGATAGCAGGCACTGCCGGCCAGACAGCGAATGGGTCCACCCGGACCAGCGGCGTCTCATCGCAGGTCATCCAAGGAGCGACGGCCATGTCCACTGCTGGCCGCTTCTACATCACCGGCGGAACGCTGCCCCAGGAGG
>JBEKKD010000623.1:0-2701 GCA_050010895.1 Armatimonadota bacterium | reverse complement strand
GGGCCCAGGCCTCCATGGCGTCGTACTTCCCCTCCCAGGTGGTGTACATGGCGCCGACGATACCGGGGACGCCCTCGGCGCCTTTGAGCCATTTGACGATGTCTTCGCCGTGCTCGTCGCCGTCGTAGTAGCCGGCGAGGATTTGCTTTTCGCCACGGTCGGCGAAGAACTTGGCGTTCTTTCCCTGGAGTTCGCCGTACCAGTTCACGATGCCGATCTTCGAGTCGAGGCCCTCCCAGGAGCCCTTGAGCGTCCCGTTCACCAGGTAATAGTCGTCCTTGGCGTTATGCAGCGGGTCGAACATGTCGTTCCAGACCCAGATCTCGGCGTCGGGGCGGATATCGCGTATGATCTGCGCGGCCTTGTGCACGTTGTCAGCGAGCAACTGGCCCGGGGTCATGTGGCGGCTCTGGCAGAGCGCGCACCAGTTCATGACGCGCAGCTCGTCATGGTCCATGAAGAAGGCCGGCGGGTGAAACTGGTCGTTCGCCTGCTTGATCTCCTGACGCCATTCGTCGAATATCTTCGGCTCCGAGAGACAGCTGGTGAGGCGATCCTCATAGACGATGGCGGGGTGGTAATAGCTGACCCGGAGGCGCTCGCTTTCCTTGATGCGGGTCATAGGCGTGAGGTTGATGGAGGGGGGGCTGTGATAGGGCTGCCAGATGTGCAGGTTCGGGTCGCTGATGTACTCGAAGTCCTTGCCTTCTTCGTACACCGTGCCATCCTCGCCCTTCACGGTGACCGGGCAACCCGGTCGCCGGAGGACGTTGACGAGGCCGATCTCCTCGATAGCGAGGTCGTCCCACCACAGGCGGCCGGTGGAGTTCGACCAGTTGCCGAGGTAGAGAGTGGCCTGGGTGTGGTCGAGGCTATTGAAGACGATATCGTGCTTGGTCCAGTCCTGGGTGCTCTTGACCGGGAAGGTCTGGAAGCTGATCTCGCGATCGCCGACGAGTACCTTGACCTCGGCTTCCGCTGGCATCCAGTTCTCGGTCTTCGTCCAGACGCTGATGTGGTACTGGCGGAAGGGCTGGAGCTTGATGATCTGATTCAGGCGACAGTGACCATACTCGCCGGCGGTTTTCACGTTCTCCATGCGGAGTGAGGTCTTCCCGCTGTGCACAACGTCGTGATCCGCGAACGTCGTCTTGCCTTCATCGTCCTGGAATGCCCAGCCGTTGAAATGGTTGCCGGTGACATCCTCGAATCCGCCGTCGGCGATGGTGGTGGGGTTATCAGCGACAAAAGCGGCGGTCTTGCCGTGGGCGACGAACAGGGCATTCTTGGCGGGCAGGCCCTCGGTATAGTTCTGGTCGTGGGAGTTGCCCATGACGACCGGAATGAGGTCGAGGTGGTGCTGCTTGGCGGCCGACTTGAAGGCTTCGAGTTTGGCAGGCGCGACGGTATAGGGAAAGACGCAGGCGTTGTAGCCAGCGGCCTCGGCGCGCGGGAAGAGAGCGATGATGCGGTCAACGGTGGCAGGTTCAGTGAGGTCGGACCAGACGAAGAGCCAGCGCTTGGTGAGATGCTGGTCGGATGCTCGGGAGCAACCGCAGGTGAGAAGGATCGCGGCGCAGACCAGCGAGAGCACGAGGCACGGTGAGAGCAGGCGCATCGGGTTGTCTCCTTTGACGTTGTCCGCAGACGCCCCAGGCGGCGCGAATCCCGCCGGTCAAGGGCGAGACGCCAGGGGCGGTCGAGGCCCCTGACGAACGTGCTGATTCTTCACAGCGTGCATGGTTTCCCTGTTTCGGCTGACTGGCGGGCGCGGAGGGCGATCTCGGTGACGCGCACGCAGTCGGCGAACGGAATGTATGGGTCGCGCCCGGTTCTGAGCGAGTCGACGTAATCGGCGAAGAAGTCGACGGGCGCGGGGAGGGGAAGCTCGCGCGGACCTTCATCGTTGGTGATGAGGGTGACGCGCTCGTCCATGGACTCGATGATGCCGCGGTTGCCGGCGATGCGGAGGCGATCGTCGCCGTGGGTGGGAGCGGCGCCGGGGCGGCAGTAGTCGAGACGGATGGCAGCGGAGGCGCCGTTGTCGAGGCGGGCGAGGACGCAGGCGTTATCTTCGAGCTCACCCATTTCCGGATGGCCGGTATTGGCACAGTAGGCCATCACTTCCGCGAGCTCGCGGCCCGAGCACCAGCGGATGAGGTCGATGGCGTGGATCCCGATGTAGGGGATGATGCCGCTGAAGGTCTCATGGCTCTTCTGCCAGGTGGGGCGCTCGCCGAGACGATAGGACTTCTGCACGCCCGCCTGCGTGACCGTGCCGATGGCGCTGGCGGCGACGGCGTCGCGGAGCGCGACGTACACGGGCTCGCAGCGCATGGTGAGGAGCATGGTGAGTTTGACGTTGGATCTCGTGACGGCGTCCACGACGCGGTCGAGGGATTTCGGGTGGTTGGCGAGGGGCTTTTCAGTGATGAGGTGGATGCCGCGCTCGGCGCAGGCGATCACGACGCCGGCGCGGTCGCGGTCGGTGCCGGCTTCGAGCATGATGTCGGGATTGTGGTTGGCGAGCAGGTCCTGGATGTTCCGGTAGGCGCGGGTGTTCGGGGTTGCGCCGGGAAGGTCGTGGGCGCGGGAGATGGCGTCGGGATCATCATCGGCGACGGCGACAAGCTCGACCTCGGGCATGCTGGGGAGCGCGTCGAGGACGATGTACTGGTGGCCCTTGAGGCCGGCGATGGCG
>JBEKKD010000622.1:0-2702 GCA_050010895.1 Armatimonadota bacterium | reverse complement strand
CGCCACCCTCGCGTTGGAAGCCGGCGCCTCCCTGCGCCGCACCCAGTATGCTCTGGGCCATTCCGACCCGCGCGCCACGGAGCGATACGACCGGGCGCTACCCTTTCGGCCCTCCGCCTCCGCCCAGGCCCTCCCGAACCATGTTCTGCATCGCCCTCTCGACCGGTTCCTCGGTAAAGATAAGGACGCCTGTACACTCAACCGACTTGCCCGGCTCGATAGGCCCGTAGTACGCATCGGCGTGTGCGCACGGAATGGCAGCATTGGAGAGTATCGTCTTGCCCGGCGTCCACGCGAGCAGCATGACGCGTCTCCCGTCGAGTGAGATGATGGCGATAATGGCGCGGTCAATCGGCTGAGTGATGAGTCCGCCCCGGCTGGCGGGGAAGTGGTCACTGTCGCGCTGCGGGTTGCCCTTCACATAGCCGCCTTTGACGTCCGCCTCGGGATTGGCAGTCGTGATATCGGCGAGCTTCGTCACCTTCCCGTCCATCAGCACGTAGGTGTGCTGGAAGTTCTTTTGCCATTTCGGAAAGCCGGTGAGGCCGCTGTAGCGAAAGCAGTAGAGCGGGACGATCCCCGGCAGCGTCTTGTCGCTGTGGTTCTCGATGCGCATCGCGAACTCGATGCGAGTGGGCGAAACCACCGTGCCCATTCCTGTCACGTGCACGCCCGGCATAGTCACGCTGTCAACATCGAGCACGGCCTTCATGCCGTCCGCCGACACCTCCCACCGGCCTGCCGGATCCTTGTCGGAGTAGCGCAAGATTCCCCAGGTATCCGGGTAGCGCTCCAGGTGCTCGGGGAAGTTGATCTCCAGCCGGCCGCCATCGGCCCACGGCGGCAGCACGTTCAGGCCATAGTCGAACTCGCCCGTGTACTGCAAGAAGCGGGCGCTCTGCCCCGCTTCTGCGGGCGCGAGTTGGAGGAGTGCGATGCAGCACGCACATAGTAATGGCAACCACATCGGCGGACAACCTCCAGTGATCTCCACCCGGGCGACTGCGGACCGTTGATCCGTACCACACGGATAGGCTGCCTGGCCCCCAGTCCGGTCCTCTCCCGGGAGCTCTTCGCCAACGTCGAACACTCGGACCTGGGTCGAGCACCGCTCGGGGTGAGCCATCACCGCGAGAACTGGATCAGGGCGGCCAGGTCAGCCGGGAGGCATTCGGACTCAGTCCATTGCTGCATCTTCGCCGGCGCTGGCACCACCGCCTACCAGTTGGCGGCCTGCCACCGGAAACTACAGACCTCTTGCCGCTGCGGCCTGTAGATCCCAGTCTCGGGCTGAATGCGCGGTAGGGGTATCTACTTGACTCAACTATCCCCTAGCGATTGACCTTGTCCAGGATGCTCTGGGCTGACGCGGTCCAAACGAACGGTTTGGGTTGCTGGTTGGCATGAGTCAGGTATTGCTGGATAGCGGTGATCAGTTGCGCCACGTTGTGGAAGTCGCCGCGGCGAAGGCGTTTGTCGGTGAGTTCGGCAGATCAGCGCTCTACCAGATTCAGCCAGGAGCAACTGGTGGGCGTGAAGTGCAAATGCAAGCGAGGATGCCGCTCCAGCCAGGCCTTGACGCACGCATGTTTGTGGGTGGAGTAGCTACCGGAACCAGAATCGGCTCTACTACGTGTGCGGGGCGAAAGTCTACCGCAAGGGACTGGGGTGCGGGCCGGCTCTCCAGATCCGCAAGGAGGAGATCGAAGACGCGGTAGTGGAGGAGATCGGTCTGCTCTTCGCGTCGTGGACCGACACGAGAAAGTTGATGGAGATGGCCAACGAGGAGGTCCGGCCGTTCGGCCGATAACAGGCCTCCCAATCGGTCGAGACTGCACGGGAACACGCCAAAGTCGAAGAGGAGCTCACCAACATCCGGCAGGCGATCAAGGGGGGTCTGAACGACCTGGAGTCGGCGAACTCTGAGCTGGCCCGCCTGAAGGCGCGGCGCGAGGAACTGCTGACCCGCCAGGGGAGGATGGGGGAAGAACCGGAAGCTCCCCGGTTCGACCTCGCCCAGGTGGAGGAATGCCGCAGGCGCTTTGCGGAGGTCTTCGCCCAGGGCACCAGCGAGGAGAAGCGGGCCTTCGCCCGGCTGTTCGTGCAGAAGATCGAGGTGGACCCGGACACTGGCGAGGTGCTGATGCACTTGTTCAGCCGACCGCCAGTGCCGATGTCCCGTGGGGGCCACAAGAAAACACCCGCCTCCGCAGAGACGGGTGTACAGATCGGGATGGTAGCGGAGGCGGGATTCGTACCCGATCCGTACTCCGGAAGGCCGCCCCTGGTAGCAGCCCGCTGGGTCTACACTCTGGCGAAGCAGGGCGCGAGGGAGATGCGGCGGAGGGGTCTCGCCGCGTAAGGTTCCCCCCTAACGCGACGCATAAGGCGCTCCCTTGGGCGAATTCGCGGGTTCGAATCCCCGGCGGGATTTTGACACTCGTAACTTTCACAGATCCGGTGCGGCTAATGAGCCTCCAGGGGCGTCCATACGCCCGCCGCGGCCTTGTCGACGAGCGGCACAGGGCATTAGCGCTCGCCTAAGGTGCCCTGGAGCCCAGCGGCCACGGACTCCCACAGGCTGAAGAGCACGCTGCACTGCCCCTAGCGGACGTGGCAACTCAGGTTGTCCTACCCTCAACCTAGCGGAGGTGCGGCGAGGCCCTGAGAGCGCACTGCTCAGGGCTTTGTCGCTTCTGGCT
>JBEKKD010000621.1:0-2714 GCA_050010895.1 Armatimonadota bacterium | reverse complement strand
GGCGCTGAAGCGCCCTCTCTCCCTCGCAATGACAGATGGGGGGCGTCGGGGCTGAAGCACCGACGCAACGGGCAACGGCGTGATTCCCGCCAAAAGGACGGGCAGGCCTCGCTACGCTCGGAATGACACAGAAGGTCGCCCCTGCGGGGCGAGGGCGGGTTACCAACCCGCCCCACTGGAGGAACCACCCCACCCCTGCCAGACAGCGGCAGGGGTGGGCTACTGGCTGCGGGCGGCGGCAGGCGTTTCGTTTGACACTTGCCCCTACCAAAGGTATAATGCTGGTAACCGAAGCGGCTCGGTGTACGGGCGGCAGCGGTCCCTCTGAGCCTGGAGGCGGGGACCCGGGACGTCCAGCGGAGGCCCAGCCACTTCGGGAACTTTTTTGCGTGCCCTGCGGAGCCCACTGTGGCGGGGGTGGCCGCGTGTGTCGGCATGCGTTCTGAAAGGCTCACTGCATGCAAGCCCGAGTGCGCTGGTGGCTGATAAGTATCATCGCGCTTGTGATAGTCGCTTTTGTCGGGGTGACGGAGCCGGTCAAGTTTCAGGATCGTCGCGACCCCGACACGGGCCGCGATGTGAAGCCGCTGAAGCAGGTCGGTCCGTTCCGTTTCTACCACCCCCACGTCGGCCTAACGCTGGGATTGGACCTTCGCGGGGGCATTCACCTCGTGCTTCAGGCGCAGCGTGAGGGCATTTTCGAGTTTTCGGCGCCCCAGTTGGCCCAGCCGCGCAACGAGGCGCAGCAAACGGAGACCTGGGAGCGGATCGTCAACTTGCTGCCGATGGACAAGATCGGGGCTGAGAAGCGAGAGGTGGACCTGGACCAGAGTAGTCATATCACGGTGCGCACCCGGGTCAGGGACCGGGCGGACATGCAGCGCCAGGGTAAGATCATCGCCGACCTGCTGGCGACGCAGTTCCCGAAGATAGAGACGAAGGCAGCGACCATGCAGGCAGTCTCCGGTGACGACCTGAAGAGCATCGACCGCATTCTCCGAAACCGGATAGATGCCTTCGGTGTGGCAGAACCCTTGATCCAGACCCAGCCGCCGGACCGGGTGATCGTAGAGCTGCCCGGAGTGAAGGACCCGGAAAAGGCGAAGGCGATGATCAGCAAGACGGCGGTGCTGGAATTCCGGGGGATTCCGCGGAAGTACGCGTACGGTGACAAGGGGCCGCAGATCACCAAGGTGGATGGGCGGGATGTCTACACCTTCACCGACGCCGGGAACAAAGAGGTCCCGACCTCGCAGGTGATCGACCAGTCGCCGATTGTGGCGACCGGGCGGAAGCTGGAGCCGAGCTACTCTCGCGTCGTCTCCGTGCCAGGGCAGCCGACGGCGGTGACGTTCAAGCTGAAAGGGGATGCGGCGAAAGCGTTCGAGGACTTCACCCGCGCCAACGTGCGCGCATATCTCGCGGTCATCCTGGACGGGCAGATGATCTCGTGCCCGATCATCAAGTCCACCATCCCCGGCGAGGGCGTGATCGAGGGTGGATTCGACCGTGTTGGCGGGCTGGAAGAGGCGCGGGACCTGAGCATTCTGCTGAACGCGGGGGCGCTGCCGTTCGACCTGGAGTACGTCGAGAACCGCACTATCAGCCCGGAGTTGGGCGAGGATGCGCTCCACAAGAGTTTGATCGCGGGCCTGGTGGGGATGGCGCTGGTGCTGATCTTCATGGTGGCGTATTACCGCTTGCCGGGGCTGCTGGCGGACGTCGCGCTGGTGATGTATTGCATCCTGCTGATGGGCGCGATCAAGATGGTGAACCAGGTGCTGACGCTGCCGGGGATTCTGGCGGTGATCATCTCGATCGGTATGGCGGTGGACGCGAACATCATCATCTTCGAGCGTCTGAAGGAGGAGATCCGGACGGGGAAGACGCTGCGGTCAGCAGTGGAGGCGGCGTTCAAGCGTGCGTGGACGGCGATCCTGGACTCGAACGTGTGCAGCATCGGGACGGGGATCGTGCTGTTCTACTTCGGCACTGGACCCATCAAGGGCTTCGCAGTCGCCCTGATCATCGGCGTTGCGGTGAGCTTGTTCACTGCGGTGACGGTGACGCGCCTGTTCGTCAACATGACCATTGACTCGCGGGCGGCGAGCAACCCGGCGCTCTTCGGCGTGTCGCCGACGGAAGTTCAAAGGGCGTAAGGCGAGCGCTGCGAACCTGGGAGAACGAACTTGGTAGATCTTTTCCGCGGACGAAAATGGGACCTGGTGCACCTGCGAAACCTGTGGTTCACCATCTCCCTGCTCGTGATTCTGCCGGGCCTGGCGTTCTGGATCACGCGGGGCCTGAACTACGGCATCGACTTCACGGGCGGCGGGCTGATCACGTACAAGCTGGCGCATCCGCTCCCCCGCGGGGGCGAGATGGCGGCCTTGGCGAAGGCTCGGGAAGCGATCACGAAGGCCGGCATTCCCGAGCGGGAGGCGCGGGTGCAGGTGGCGGGGGACGTGCGGACCGGAAACGACCAGTTGCTGGTGCGCACCCGGAAGGCCGAGAGAAACTCCGAGGCGGTGCTGACCGAAGAGGCCAAGAAGATCGAGTCGGCCTTGAGCGGGGAGTTCCCTGGAATCCAAGAGGCGGCACGGGATATGGTCAGCCCGGTGGTGAGCAAGGACCTGCTGAGGAATGCGGTGTGGTCGGTGATCGCCGGCATGGGGTTCATCCTGCTGTGGGTATGGGTCCGGTATCACGGCTGG
>JBEKKD010000620.1:0-2717 GCA_050010895.1 Armatimonadota bacterium | reverse complement strand
GGACGGGCATGCTTCGTGGTTCGACTCCGAGGCATTCCTGGCGGCCGTGAGAACGCATCGTCAGGGCCAGCAGAGCAGCATCGACGGCGGGATCGAGTCGACCGGGCCAGACTCCATCACCTGTGCCGGTGGCGGTCCAACCGGCAGTGGCACTCAGCTTGCACCGGGGGTCCCCTTCATCTACTAGCCGCTGCATTGCCGCAACACGACGGCGGGGAAGGGAACGGCTGCACGGAACAAGGGCTGGGCCCTGGTGTCCAGCCCTTTCCTTTGGATAGGCGTTGATGGAGGTGACGATAACATGATCCGGGTCTGGTGCACGGTATTGGGCTTCTGTGTGATCGGGCTCCTCGGGGCCGGCGGCGAAGCGCGCGGCTCGTTCTGGGGGCTGCCGTACGAGTCCCTGCCGCTGGTGCAACAAGGCAGTGCCAATCTACTGCCGCCCATCGCCGGCGCGCCGGAGTCCCGGGTCTGGCATCTGAAGGGCGGGGCCTCGGTCGCATCCACCGATGGTGAGCCGGCCCTGCGCCTCGCACCCGGCGATGAGTTCTCCGTTACGGCGCCCATGGCGGGCGGCCGCCTCTACCGGCTGGAAATGGAGTTCCAGTTCTCGCCCGACACTGCCTTCGTAAACAGCGCCGACTCCCTAGGACTTAACGGATGGGTGGAGCCGCTGGCGCCGGGGGAGCGCGACAGAGGCGCCTACCTGGTCTGTGAGGTCAGATTGCTCCCCGCCTGGCAACACCACCGAAGCTACTTCTACGCCGACAACGGCGTCACAGGAGTTCGGATCTCGCTGGGCCTGAACGCCCAGAAAGGCGCCGTCCGCGTCAGGCGCATCACCCTCTGCGAGGTGCCAGTCGATGCCAAGGACGCGCTGTCCGTGGTGAATACTGGCAAGGACGCATGGGCCGAACTACCCCGCGAGTCGGAACCCGCGGCCCCACAGTCTGTGACGTTCTACCCCCGCCGCAATCCCGATCGTCTATTCCCCTACAGTGCGCCGACCGAGCAGGAACTCACCCAGCCGATCGCCTTGAGCGGCACACCGGGTGAAGTGCTCATTGCGGCCGCCGGGCTGTTCGCACCCTCCACGCTCGGGAACGTGAAGCTGTCGATGCCCGATCTCAGATCCGCCGGCGGCCGCGGGCTGCGGGTGAAGCTCGAATGGTTCGAGATACGCTATCAGCCGCGCAAAGCGAACTACTACGGTCGAGGAAGGACTTTTCGGCTGGTGGCGGACTCCCTCTGGCCGCGGCCGAAGGGCGCCATCGCCAGAGGTGGACAGACAACTGCGTTCTGGCTCCGGTTCACTGTCCCCGCGGCTGCGGCGCCCGGCGCCTACAAGGGCACGCTGATGGCCGAGACGTCCGCTGGGTCCTATGCTCTCCCGGTCGAGATCCGCGTGTTGCCCATCAGTCTGGTCGATCCGCCGTCGCGCACCTGGGGGTTGTACGCGGACAGCTCGCGATGGACAGAGCGGACCGACGAGCAGGTAATGCGCGAGCTGTCGGACATCAAAGCCCACGGCATCGAGTCGCTGCTCATCGACATGGGCCTGGGCACTCCGCTCTGGCGGAGCGAGCGAGTTGTGGGCTGGCATATGTCGTCCGACATAGATCGCTTCCTGCCCCTGATCAAGCGGGTGGGCGTGCGGGGCCCGATCATCGTCGATTGGTGGGAAATCGAGAACGAACTCGCACAGCACCTGAACGTGAGCCCGGAGGTGCTGAAGCAGCACGCGGACAGGTGGCCGGCGAAACTCGGCACAGCGTATCTGGACGCGCTGCGCGCCTTCGACAAGGAATGGAAGGCGCGCAGCTGGGGGGATTGGGTTTACGCCGGGATCGACGAACCCGGATACTGGAAGCCCGGCAGTCCCGAGATGTTCCGTTTCCAGTACGACGCCGCGGCCGCCGCTGGCGTGCCCAGCTATTGCACCTCGAGCGATCTCCCCAGCGACCCCATAGGCCGGCCGCTCACCTATCACTGCGTCGGCAGCACCTTCGCGGACGCGCCAACGATCGCCGACCAGTTCCTGCGGGAGGGGAAGCAGCACGGGCAGCACATCTGGTTCTATGCCTCCGGCAGCTACGACGCCCAGGTCGGCAATCTCTCCCCCAATCGCTGGATCACGGGGTTCCTTTTCTACAGGACCGGCGCGGAAGGCAGCTATAGCTGGACCTTCCAGCGCCCCGCAGGCCCGGACCCGTTCGACGACTTCTACCGCACCGAAATCCAGCCATGCATCACCTATCCCGACCCGGAGCATCCGGGGGAGAACCTCGACACACCACACTGGGAGGCGATCAGGCAGGGCTGGTACGACTATCGCTATGCGTCCACGCTCGCTCAGGCGATCGAGCGTGCGAAACGGCAACCCGGGAAGAGCGGGTTCGCCGCCCAGGTCGAGCGCGAATTCAGACGGCTACTCGACTCCATGCCGTGGTCAGCGAACAAGGCGTCGATGTGGGCGGAGACAAATTCGGACTATGACGCGTGGCGGCAGCAGATCGTGGAGATGATCCTCCGGCTGGAGTGAATGAGCCGGGTCATCCATGGGTCCGCGGTAACGCCGCGCTCTATCTGGCGGAAAACCCAACTCTCTGTGAAGGAGTGTTTCAGTGGCGAATCGGTTGGCCCGTGTGGGCTGTGCGCTCGTCGTTCTCTTGGTCCTATGTCAGCTCGCGGCCTGGGCGGCCGCTGCGGCGCCGGCC
>JBEKKD010000619.1:0-2717 GCA_050010895.1 Armatimonadota bacterium | reverse complement strand
GGTTTCCAATGCTGAAGCGACCGGGCAGTCGGTCGTCGATCTCGCCAAGTTCATCTCGGCGTATCTTGCCGATACCGGGCGACTGCCAGACCTGGTGCAGGTGAAGACGGGGACAGGCAATCTGCGCGTCCTGTCGACTGCGGAGGCCTTCGTCCTGATCGCGCGGACGGCTGACCTGTGGCGGACGAACGGCGAGCGGCCGAGCGCGGTTCCGATCACGCCGACGGACGTGCAGCGGCCGTACCTAAAGCCGGGGGATATCCCGCAGGCGAACGTGGACGTGAGCGTTGGGCAGGAGGTTTCGACCGAGGCCTTCCTCATGCTTGCGAATGCTACGGTCCGCTGGGTCGATCAGGAGTACCGACTGCCGACATCTGTTTTCGTGGACGGGGAGAGGCTGACTGCGGCGCAGTATCTCGCCGGCCTGGCGATCTGCGTGGAATATGCGGACTCACGGGGCGGGCTCGACGATACGATTTTCCTGCCGGAATTCGGGCCGCCGCTGGGATGGATCGAGACAGCGAGCGCGGCGCAGACGCCCGGAGAAGGAAGCGGTGAGGGCGAAGCGGCGGCGGCGGGGAGCGGCGGCGACAGTGCGGCAGGGGCAGAGCAGGGTACGCCCGAACAGAGCGCCGGCGACCAGGCGGCAGCCGAAAACGCTGCTCCGAAACAGCCGACCGTCATGGAGCCGATGGCGCCGCTCGCGGCTGAGGAAGAGCCGGGCGTCGCTCCCCAGGAGCGGCCGCGGTTGACGGTCTTCCCCGAGCCGGGGCGAACTGTGAGCGGGGTCGTCGAACTGGTGGCGAGCTACACCGGGCCGCCGGCGAAGTTCGTGATGTTCTCCATCGACAATATCACACGGGCGATCATGAACATCCCACCGTTCGGGTACCGGTGGAACACATCCGCGCTGCCGCCGGGATCGCATAGTGTGGGAGTGCAGGTGTTGGGCGAGGGGAACGTCGTGCTGCTGAACCAGGTGAGCGCTTATACCGTCGTCGCGCCAAAGGCCAAGGCGCCGGCGGAGGAGCAGCCGGAGGAGTTCTGAGGGCGGGGAGGTGCGGGAACGGCGGAACGCAGATTACCCATTCGGCTTCGCTCAGGGCAGGCTCCGATGGGCGCAGATTCCGCAGATGCTGTGAGTCGCCCCTGCGGGGCGAGTGCAAGTGGGACGCCGAGAGGGGAAGAGGCGGGGGCAAGGGGCAGTTTCGGGACTGAGGTCCTGAAACACCAAAAATGCCGGTTGCTGCAGAACGGAGGGGCGTCGGCACTCCGGCCGGCGGCGCAGCCGACGGCGCCGCTGAAGTACCGACGCAACGGCAGTAACGTAGATTGGGCGGGGTGTGATTCCACAGGATGGGAGGCCGGGTCGTGGCCACGGTTCAACAGAATACTCTCATCCTGGTGTGGCTCTGCGTCCTCCCCTTCTTCGTTGCGGGGTGCGCGGCGCTGTTCCCGCGGCTGTCTATCCGGTTCCATTCGGAGGCGGAGCGAGTGGCGATGGCCTGGGCGCCGTTTTCGCTGGCGGCGCTCGCCTGCATCATGGGCGTGGGCCTCACGGCTTCCCTGCTGCCACCGGCGCTGGCCGGCAACCCGGTGATCGCCGATTACTGGTGGACGCAGGATCTCTATCACTTCCGGCTCCAGGGCGACGCGCTGTCACTGCTGGCGGTGTTCGCGGTGTACGCGCTCGGCTTCCCGCTTCATCTCCACCTGGTCGGGCTCCGGGAGGCCGGGCCTGCGGCGACGGACAGGGGGCCCATTGACCACACGGGGGCGCATCGTGCTGCGCTGATTCTGGCGGCACAGGGATGTGCGATCGCGGCGCTTCTGAGCGCTGACCTGATCGTGCTGGTGTTCTCGGTTCAGGTCGCGCTGATCTGCCTGTGGGGTCTGGTCTCGATCACCATGCCGCAGCGCGGCCTGCGCTTTCTCCTCCTGGCGCAGGTCTGCGGCCTGCTGCTGCTGGGGGGCGCGCTGCTGATGTGGCGGCAGGTGGGCGACACGTCGATTCAGGCGCTGCCATTACTCCTGCTTTCGATGAATCCGTCGGTACTGCGACTGGTATCGGTACTGATTCTCCTGGGCCTGCTGCCACTGATCTCGGGCGCGCCTGCATACGGCTGGCTGTCGTCGCTACTGCCGCTGAAGCGGAGCATCCCGATGGCGCCGGCGACGCTGTTGGTGATCATGGGAACGGCGCTGATGCTGCGACTGCTGCCGGGGGTACTGCTACTGCCGGGATTGCCGACATTTGCGGCGCTCTGCCTGGTACTGGGGCTGTTCTCGCTCTGGTGGGGAGGGCTGCGGGCGTGGATCGCGACGGATATGGGCGCGTTCGCGGCGTGGCTGACGGTGGCGCAGTCGGGGTACGTGCTGGTGGCGCTGGCGGCGGCGAGCAGCCCGAACGCGCCGCCCGCGGTGCTGCAGGCGGCGGCGATGCAGATATTCCTGGCGCCGCTCGCGGCGCTCACCATCTGGTCGGTGGCGAGCTATGTGGCGACGCGCACGGGGAGTGACGCACTGCCGGGAATCAGCGGGATGATCAAGACGATGCCGCTGGCAGGGGTGGCGCTGCTGGCGGGAGGGTTGTCGCTGGCAGGAGTGCCGCCGCTGGCCGGATTCCACGTGCAGCGCCTGCTGATCGGTGGGCTGTTCGCCGACGCGCGGCCGGCGCTCGGCGTCGTCGTGATCCTCGCCGACCTGTTGCTGGTGGC
>JBEKKD010000618.1:0-2720 GCA_050010895.1 Armatimonadota bacterium | reverse complement strand
GTGAACGTTCCGTCGTGGTTGTTGTGGAAGAGCGCGTCTCGACGGAGCTGGGGGTTGATGTAGTTGCCTGAGGTTATGTACAGGTCAAGCCATCCATCGTTGTCGTAGTCGCCCCACACGGCGGAGAAGGCATCAACTGCGGCGCTCACGCCCGAAGCGTTACTGACATCAGTGAACGTACCATCGCCGTTGTTGCGGAAGAGCAGTGTCGGCTTGCCCATACGCGCGATCACCAGACTGGGATGGCCATCGTTGTTGTAGTCGCCCCAGGATGCCGACTGAGCGGCATCGCACGGCGTCAGCCCCGATGCGGCCGATACTTCGGTGAAGGTGCCATCACCGTTGTTCTTCATGAGATAGCCAGGGCCAAAGATATTGGAGCAGAACGCATCGAGAAGGCCGTCACCATTGTAGTCGCACCACGTGACGCCTCTGCCGGCGCTGAAGCTGACGTGAAAGCCAGCAGTATCGCCCACCTCCACGAACTGACCGGGGTCACGGCGGTAGAGCAGCGGGTACCCCGCGCCCGAACCGAGCAGAAGATCTAGATTGCCATCGTTGTTGTAGTCACCCCAGGCCACTCCGTCCTCCTCGATCGCGTCAGCTGGCAGGTTCAGGGTCTGCCCCGCCTCGGCGAAAGTGAGATCGTGGTTGTTGTGATAGAGCAACGGCCCGTGGGGCACCGGTACGCCGGTGGCAGCGGTGGCGCCAGCCACCAGCAGGTCGGGGTATCCGTCGCCATCGTAGTCACCCCAGCCGACACCGACCGCGCTGGGGATGGCTCCAGACAGGATCTCCTCGAACTGCGGCCCCGTCGTGAACGGCAACTGCGTCAGCGCGAAGTCCTGCGACGCGGTCTGCCCGGAGACGATTGAAACCCCGGTGGCGGTACCCCACTTGTAGCCACCCGCGCTCGCCCCAACGCGATAACCATCGCCCACGGGGACGTTGGTGAGCGCGTATGTGCCATCGGCCGCGGTGGTGGCGCTGAGCGCGCCGCACGTGACGTGCGCATTCTGAATCGGCGCGCCGTTCGCGGCATCGGTCACCTTGCCCCCGATGGAGCCGGAGGCGGTTGAGGTGAGGGCGAAGTCAACCTTGGTGGTTGCCTTCTCTGCGACGGCGATGCCACTGGCGGAGCCCAAGGTGTGATCAGGAGCGCTCGCGGTCACGGTGTAGCCCCCACCGATGCGCACTCCGGGCAGGCCGTACTCTCCTCTGGCATTGGTGGTCGCGGTTGCGCTGCCGCACGCCACAGTTGCCCCACCGATCGGCAGCTTCGTCGTTGCGTCGCTGACGGTACCAGCCACACTGCCCACGATCGGCGGCAGCGTGATATCTACGACGGTAATCTGCCCGCCGGTGACCGACACACCCGGCTGTCCGTTCGCGTAGAAGCCCGGCGCGGTTGCGGTGACACTGTACCCACCGCCCTCGGGCACGTTTGAGAGAGTGTAAGTCCCATCCAACGCCGTCGCCGTGGTGAGTGCGCCGCAGGCAACCGTCGCGCCGCCGACGGATGCCAGCGTGTCAGCGGCCCTGACTGTGCCCGCGATCGCGCCCTTTGGCAACGGGTCCAGCGCAATGTCGAGAGCGACCGTCTGGCCGACCGTGACGGAGATACCGGGTACCGACTTCGGCTGGTAGCCGGACCCGGTTACGCTCACGGTCAGCCCCGTTCCTGGCGTCACTGCGAGTACGTAGAGGCCGCCCGCGTCGGAGGTGGCCGTCGCCGAGCCGCAGGTCAGCGTCGCTCCGGCGACAGGTAGAGCCGTACCCGAATCGGTTACGATTCCCATGATGCCGCCATAGCTCGCCGGCACAAGCGGGAGGTTGAGGGTTCGCTGCTCACCCGGGGTCAAGGTGATGTCAACGGACGAGGTGAGATAGCCGGCCGCTGCGGCCTGCACGGTCTGCGGCCCGCTTGGGACAACGGGCATGTTGTATGTGCCATTGGCGAGGGAGGTGCGGACGATCTCGCCATCGGTCACCGTCGCCCCCGGTAGCGCCAGCCCAGTATGCGCGTCGAGAACGGTACCCGATAGCGACGCCCATTCCGAGGGATCGCCCCACACGTATACGTCATCCGTAGTGCCGGAGCGGCCATCCGTCCATGCGGCAACGCCATTGGCCACATGGATCGCCCATTGCGGATAGGTGTCATGAGTGAGTTCGGTGAGAGTCGAACTGGCAAGATCATAGAGCATAATGTCCTGGCCGCCGTAGCGTTCATCTGTCCACAGGACCAGATCTCCGCTGACGGTAGGGCTGTACTGAGCGGCCGAGGTGACCGACAGATGCCGGAGAGCGGGGTCCGGGCTCGGCCGCGAGCTCTCTCGCCAGTTCGGGATGCCGTTGCCGTTGCTGTCGAGGCCCAGATCGTAGGCGTAGACCTGGTTGACGCCCGAGCTGGTGTCCGACCAGACGATCGTGTCGCCTGATATGGAGGGGCCGCCCCCGAGCGCGATGCCGGTAAGAAAGGGGAACGCTTGTGACAGGTCACGATCATAGACATACATCACGCTGCTCGAGCCGCTGAAGTCCATCCAGGCAACCCAGCGGCCGCCCACGGCCAGATTGAGGTAGGCACTCGGGTTCGATGGGGCGATGTGACTACGGGCGGGATCGGGGCTGGGCTCCGGACTCTCTTTCCAGTTCGGGATGCCATCGCCATCGGAATCTATGGTCAGGTCGTAGAGATAGAGGCCGTCAGTCTGGGC
>JBEKKD010000617.1:0-2731 GCA_050010895.1 Armatimonadota bacterium | reverse complement strand
GTGCAGAAGAACAAATGGGCCGCCATCCTTGTCGCGACCGACTGCGGCGGCCGGCCTGCCGTTCCCATGCTGATCGCGGAGGCGGCCGCGGACATAGGCATTACGGCGCTCACCGACCTGCTCGCCGAGGCCCTGGCGGCCGACCAGTTCGAGATCCCCCAGATCCGCGACTTCTCCGGGCTCGTGAAGCAGCCTGACGAGTACGGCGTCGGGCTCGCGAACCGCGGCGCCATCACGGCCGCAGTGGACTCGCAGCAGACGCTGTTCGCTCCGCTCTTCCATACGGCCGCATGGGGCACGCTCCCATGGGGAAGCGGACGGCTCGACACTTTCCTTGTCCCCGAGCACAAATCGCACGTGTTCGAGCACGCTCTCGTGCCGCATGCCGGCGACTGGCGCGAAGGCGCAATCGATCGGGCTGGATATGAATTCAATAATCCTCTCGATGCCGTCATGGCCGGCGGTGACCACGCCGTGGAGAGAGCGCTCCCGCCGTCATTCAGCCTCGTCTCGGTCGACGCGCCCAATATCATCATCTCGGCCGTCAAACCCGCTGGTGTGCTCCTCTCCGAGCATTCCGCATCTACGAACGAGATTCTTGTCCGCATGTACGAAGCTCATGGGCGGAATGTGAACGCGCGGCTTGCTTTCGGCCATGAGCCGGAACAAGCGTGGCTGGCGGATCTGGCCGAACAGAAGGTGGGCGATCTCACCATCGATGGCAGCGGCGGGTCCCTGCTGCAGAGCCTGCTGAAGCGGCGCGGGAACGGCGCATCGGCCGCGGTGGCTGTCGATGTTCCGGCCTGCGGCATCATCTCGGTGGGAGCGCGGTTGACGCGGAAACCCGAAACCGAGTCTGCCGTAGCGCTCGCCCCGGAGTCTGAAGCCGTCACGCCGATCCACTGCCGCTACTGGGAGCACAACTCCGGCGCCGCGCCCATGGGCGATCAGCCCGTGACGCTATGGCTACGAGGACCCATCCCGCTGGGGAAGAACACTCGTTTCACCCTCGGTCTGAGCAACGACTACTGCGACCGCGAGATCAGTGGCAAGGTTCGCGTCATCGCCCCCCCGGAGTGGCCGCTGATACCAAAGGAAGTCCCGTATCGCATCGCTCCCACATCCCAGGCCGTGTATGAGGTGATGGTCGTTGTCCCGCCGGACGCCACGCCGTGTTTCCTGCGCGCTGCTACCGAAGACGACGGCCGGCTTATACAGGACGTCATCCCCATCGGGGAGATCCGTCCCCTCGATGTCTCGCTCACTCGCGAGGATGATGGTTTCGTGGTCAACATAGCGAACCCAAACCACGATTCGGTCGAAGGGCAGATCCACCTGGTCACGTCGTTCGAATCATGGGGCAGGGCAGTCAGCAGCTTCGCCCTTGGGGAGGTGACCCCGGCCAGCCACGCGTTCCACCTGGATGCCGGTAAGGATTATCGTTTCACCTTCGCCGCGCGAGGGGAAGGTCATTCAGCCTGGGCGGTCGCGAAGGTCTCCTGGTACGGCCGTGTACAGTACATCGTTGGGTAGCGGGAGATACTCGGCCCTATGTCCGTGGGCAGGAGCTTGCTCTTGCCCCACGCCATCCTGAGCAGCTTTCTCTACGGCGGGCATGCCCGCCATGGCCTGCGCAATCTGCGCACTGCTGCTTGGCCTACTCGCGCTTCCCCAGCTTCTCCTCCAGCTCCCTCACGCGCCGCTCCAGCTCTCGTACCGTGCTCAGCAGCTTTGGCAGTCTGGGCATCGCGCCGTCGATCCGGAGCTGCTCCCAGTGCGACCGCGCCGGATCTCCCCAGACGACGGTTCCCGGCGCAATGTCGCTTCTGATTGCGGCCCTGGCGCCGGCCTGGACATTGTCGCCGACAACGACGTGATCCCTGGCGCCGGCCTGGCCCGCCATCATCACATTGTCGCCGATGGTCACGCTGCCGGAGATGCCGACCTGCCCCATGAGCAGCGTATTGCGGCCGATTTTCACGTTATGCGCGATGTGCACCAAGTTATCGAGTTTGGAGCCCTGCCCCACGACCGTCGCGCCGGTGGTCGAGCGGTCGATGGTGACATTGCAGCCGATCTCCACGTCTTCCTCAATGATGACGGTGCCGACGTGAGGAATGCGGACGTGCGCGTCGCCGTCTCTGGCGTATCCAAACCCATCGCCCCCGATTACGCTGCCTGCGCAGACGACTACGCGCTCGCCGATTGTCACGCTGTGGTACACCGTGACATTCGGGTGGATCTCGGACTCAGCGCCGATGCGCACATCGTTCCCGATCGCGACGAGCGGGTGGATCCGAACCCCACGGCCGATGACGCAGCCAGTGCCTATCACTGCGTGCGCGCCCACGGAAACGCCGGCTGCGACGGCGTCGGCCGCCGGCGAGTCGGATTGCGGGCCGCCAAACGTGACACCGTTTCCGATGACAGCGGTCGGATGTATCCCTGGGGCCGGGTGGGCCCGCGGCGAGAGTAGGCCGAGCGCTCGCGCATAGGCTAACCGCGGATTCGCGACCCGCAGGAGTGGCTTGCCGCCAGGCTTCAGGTCCAATGGCGCGATCAGCGCCACTGCCTCGGTACCATCTCCCTGTTCCTGCCGGCGGCCGTTCTCGGCATAGGCCACATATCCTGGCGCGGCGTTGTCCAGCCCGGACACGCCGAGGACCTGGGTAGTCGGGTCCCCGCCTATCAGCTCGGCACCGAGTGCTTGCGCCAACTCGCGCAGAGTCAT
>JBEKKD010000616.1:0-2732 GCA_050010895.1 Armatimonadota bacterium | reverse complement strand
CGTTCAGCGGCGTTCCCAACACACCGCATCTCTCCGTCACCTCCGGGGCGGCTCCGTGTAGTTCGGAACGCCCCGACTGGAATGCCGCTAGCCGTTCAGCGGCGTTCCCAACACACCGCATCTCTCCGTCACCTCCGGGGCGGCTCCGTGTAGTTCGGAACGCCCCGACTGGAATGCCGCTAGCCGTTCAGCGGCGTTCCCGAAACCAGGCGGCGCAGCCGCCTCGTCCCTTACCTCACGACCGCCTCGTCCGCTCCCGCCAGTACGCGGTCCGTGGATTGCTCAAGTCAATATATTCTACACGATTGACACCGAGTTGATCGAGCGCCGCCAGCAGCAGCTTGATCTTCACGTCGAGCTGCTCGCCATTCCCGAACCGCACTCTCGAGCCCGATTCCAGCGCCGCCTCGATCACGCCCTCTCTGGTCAACCCCAGCCGCGCCACTCGAAGCCGCGGATCCGGCCCGAGTGCCCTCAGCACTCCGAGCAGAGTCGCCACCTCCGCTTTCCCCTCCGCAGTGCCGATGCTATCCTTCGTCAGCTTCGCCCCCATCAGCTCCGGCAGCCCCCAGCCCCATTCGTCCGGCACCGAAAAGACCACGCCGTCCGAGTCCACCAGCCTCGCCTCGTCCGCCTGCCGCATCACCGCCACCGCCTCCCGGCGCTCGACCGTCACCACGATGCGATTCGGGAAGCTGCGATTCACTCTCGCCTGCTGCACCGCCGGCACCGCCCTCACCGCCTTCGCCAGCCTGCTCACCGGCGCGCGGAAGAAGTTGGTGCCCTTCGGCAGCGCTACCTGCTTCGCCACCAACCCGGTCACCTGCGGGTCTCCGCGCAGCACGATCTCCCTCACTGCAAACCGTGGAGACTTGAACGGGACGAGCACGAATTCCAGCGCCAGCACCGCGGCCGCGATGAAGACCGCGCGCTGCAGCCGCCGCGTGTCGTCCACCTCTCCCACCTCGTGCGCGGTCAGCGCGCCGAGCTTCGGCCTATACGCCGCGCCTTGAGCCATTGCCTTCGCGCTCCTCCAGTGCCAGCTCGATCAGCCTGTCGACAAGCTGCGGGAAGCTGATTCCGGCCGCCTCCGCCGCTCGCGGCAGCAGGCTCGTCCCTGTCAGCCCGGGGATCGTCTGCAGCTCCAGCACGTACACGTCATCCGTGCCCACGATCATGTCCACCCGCGACATTCCGCGGCACCCCAGCGCCTTGTGCGCTCTGAGCGTGAGCTCGCGCGCCCTCGCCGCCTGCGCGTCGCTGATCCGCGCGGGAATGATCTCGTCCGTCGCCCCCTCTGTGTACTTCGCGTCGAAGTCGTAGAACTCGAATCCCCTGCCGGGGACGATCTCGACCAGCGGAAGCACCTGCGCATCGTCATTCCCGAGCACCGGCCCGGTGATCTCCACCCCGGCGATAAACCCCTCCGCCAGCGCCTCTTTGCCGTACCGGAACGCCAGCTCCAGCGCCGGCTCGAGCTGCTCGGCTTTCCTGACAATGGTAACGCCGAGAGACGATCCCTCGGTCGCCGGCTTGATCACGCAGGGCAGGTCGACCGCGTCCAGCGCTTCCTTCGCCGCATTCGACCGCCGCCAAGCGGAGAGCGGCGCCCACTTCGGCGTCGGAATACCTTCCCGCTCGAAGAGCTTCTTCGAGACGATCTTGTTCAGCGCCATCGCGCTCGCCAACACACCCGATCCCACATAGGGAATGCCGAACAAATCGAGCATACCCTGCACCGTGCCGTTCTCACCTGCCCCGCCGTGCAGTGCGATGAAAACGACGTCAGGTTTGGCCGGAACGTGCTCGACGCTGCGCTCGCCCGACGCCGCCAGTGCAGCAGACTGCTGTCCCTGGCGCTGCTGGTGCTTCGGGACTGACGGTTGGTGTTTCGGGACTTCAGTCCCGAAACCGTCGCACAACGCCTTCGGGTCGTAGCCGGTCGGCGCCATCAGCGCCCCCGCAAGCTGCTCCGCCCGGCCGTCCGTGATCTGCGCCAGATCCACCGCCACCGCGTCATATCTCGCGGGGTCGAGCGCCGCCATTACCTTCGCGCCGCTCTTCAGGCAGATCTCGCGCTCGGCTGAGTTCCCTCCCGTCAGCACAACCACCCGCATCCGCGCCATGCTTGCCGCTACTCCCCAACCATCTCGATCTCGAGTTCAAGATCAATGCCATATCTTCGCAGGGCCAATGCATGCGCCCGATCGAGCAATTCCCTCACCTCGGCCGCGGTCGCTCGCCCCCGGTTTACCACGAAGTTCGCGTGCTTCGCAGACACCTGCGCGTCGCCGACCCGCATTCCTTTCGCGCCCGCCCGATGAAGCACCTTCCCCGCCGCCACCCCGAGCGGGTTCTTGAACGCGCTGCCTGCCGACCACGCTGTCAGCGGCTGCCTGCTCGCCCGCTTCTCCCGCAGCCGCTTGATCTTCGCCCTGATCTCCTCCGGCGGACCCGGCCGCAGTCTCAGCCGTGCCGAGAGCACGATCACCTTCGCCGCGCGGATGCCGCTGTGCCGGTACTTGTACGCGAGCTGCGTCTCGTTCCACTCTCGGATGTCGCCCGATTCCTCCAGCATCGTCGCCGACACCACCAGGTCGCCGATGCAGCCTGTGTCGGTGCCCGCGTTCATCGCCAGCGCGCCCCCGAGCGTGCCCGGGATCCCCACCGTGGACTCCAGGCCGCTCAGCCCCGCTGCCGCCGAATCCTTCACCAGTTTCCCCAGCCTCGCG
>JBEKKD010000615.1:0-2733 GCA_050010895.1 Armatimonadota bacterium | reverse complement strand
ATCGCGAGCACCTCGGTCAGGAGCGCGGGGAGATCGGCGAGCGGCAACTGGGTCTGCTTGTCCGACCCGGCCTCCTCTGGCTTCGGGTGCACCTCCACGAAGAGCGCGTCGATGCCGGCGGCCGCCGCCGCGCGCGAGAGCGGCGCGATGAACCGGCGGTCGCCTCCCGAAGACGTCCCGGCCGCGCCCGGAAGCTGAACGCTGTGGGTAGCGTCGAAGACCACCGGCCAGCCAAGGCCTCGCATGATCGGTAGGCTGCGCATATCCACGACCAGGTTGTTGTAACCGAAGCTAATCCCGCGCTCGGCGAGCAGCACCCCGCCCGCGCCCGACGCAGTCGCCTTGGCGACGATGGGCGCCATGTCCGACGGGGACATGAACTGGCCCTTCTTTATCAGCACAGGCTTGCCGGTTTGCGCGGCCGCGACGATGAGATCCGTCTGTCGGCACAGCAGAGCCGGAATTTGGAGCAGGTCGACCGCGGGCGCGACCAGTTCGGCCTGATAGGACTCGTGGATGTCGGTGTCCACCGGCAGCCCGGTTTCGCTCTTGACCGCCTCCAGGATCTTCATGCCCTCCCCCAGCCCCGGGCCGCGGTAGGACTCCAGGCTCATGCGATTCGCCTTATCGAACGACGCCTTGAAGATGGCGGGGATGCGGAACTCCGCGGCGACTCGGGCGACGGCGCGGGCGATCTCGAGCGCGGTCTTCCTATCGTCGATCAAGCATGGTCCGGCGATCAGCACGAGCGGCCCGTTTCCGCCAACCTGGACAGGGCCGACGCCTACGGCCTTGGTGCGCGCCTGTGTCGTCATGGCTGACTACATTATGGGGCGACCGACAAGCTCCTGCCTCGCGACCGGCCGGGGAGGGTTCCAGGCGCACTTCGGTTCGTGCCGGAACGCGATCGGGCGTATTCAGCGGCCAATATGTGGAACAAGCTACCAGAGGGCAACAAACGATGGTATCTGCATCAAGGGGCGACCAGGCACCCGCGCCGGAGCCTACTATCCTGATCGTTGACGACGACGCCACCACGCGATCGCTACTCAGGGCGGTTGTGCAGGAGTCGGCAGCGCACTGCCGCGTGTACGAAGCCGGAGATAGCGATACCGCTCTGCGCATCGCTCGCAGCACTCCGATCGATCTGGTGCTGCTCGACATCGTGCTCCCCAACTCGGCGCTCTCGGGGGTCATGGTCTGCCAGGAGCTGTGCAGGGACCAGCGGACCAGAGTGGTGATCGTCAGCGGGAGCTCCTCCAAGACGATCATGGACGCCTGCCTGTCGGCTGGCGCGCTGGAGTGCGTCAAGAAACCGTTCTCGCTGGACGATATGCGGCCCAGAGTGCAGGGGTGGCTGCCTGCTCTAGTCGTCTCAGCCTAGCGCCAGACAAGCCCCTCGTCCCTCTCGGCGAGCTGCTCCTCCAGCACCTCCGCCAGGTCGGCGTGCGTCAACAGCTCCATGTCCACCAGTACCTCGCCCAGCCGCTGGTTGCTGCCCTTCTGCAGCGCCAGCGCCCTGTCCAGATCCTGCCGCGTGATCATCGCCCGCTGCAGGAGCATCTGCCCGAGCAGAGGAGCGGCTGATCCCAGGTTCCGCGGCCTCCCGCCAGGCACGGGACGTGCGATCTCCATTCGCCCCGGCTCCTGGTACATCGCTGAGAGGATGAACAGCACCGCCGCCAACAGCGTCATGCTGCCCACCCACCACCACCTCGCCTGCTCGATCGTCCAGGCGTGACCAAACGTTACCCCGGACATCGCCGCCAGGATGAGTCCGGTGCTCAGGCGTCCCCAGCGCATCGCGCCTATCCCTCCTGTGATGAGTAAAGGCTCACCTCACCAGTACCCTGCCCTGGGATGGAGTCGCGAAGCGGGGGACCAAAAGAAAGCAGCTCAGCCCAGCCGAGATCCCACCGAACGCGGTCGGCCCAGTCAGATCTCGAAGTGAGCGCGGCGCGACCTGCGCCAGCTCGCAAGGAAGAGCACCCCGGCGATGAGCGCCGGCGCGCCCATCGTCAGCACTACGAAGAAGACGGTTTGAGGCGGAAAGCGCCCGCTCGCTACCACGGGGTACGCGACGCAGACCAGCAGTCCTTCAGCGATCAGCCCAATGCCTCCCACCAGTTCAACTCGCCACGCTAGCAGCGCGCTGCCCAGGAAGATCAGCCCCGGCGCCGCGGTATGCACGAACGTGCCCGCCGCAGTGAGCCCTTCACCTATTCCTGAAGCGATGCCGAACCACACCCAGAAGGCCGCCCACAGCAGGGAAAGCACGCGAGCGATCAGTCGCATCCGACCTCCAGTCGCCGCTCCGGTTCGCAGGGGCAGAGCGAGATACCTGCCGGGCGCGGCGCCACATCGGCGGCAGGAGCCGTCTATGTCGATTCGGATCAGCGGGCGTCTCGCCAGAGGACTGCGCCGTTCCGCAGCGCGCCTTGCTCATCGAGCACACGCTCCAGTTCGCCGTGGGTGATCAGTCCCATCCGGACCAGGATCTCGCCGAGACGCATCCTGGTGCCGCGCTGCGCCTCCAGCGCCTTTCGCAGGTGATCGCGAGAGAGCATCGTCCGGCTGACCAGCATCTCGCCCAGCATCGGAGCAGCCACCGGCTCCTGCGGCCCCCGCGGTCGCGCGGTCGGCAGGACAAACGGCGTCTCATTCGGGGCGTAGAGGGCGGAAAGCGTAAACAAGACGCCGGCTAGCAGAGAGGAACCGCCGGCCCACCACCTC
>JBEKKD010000614.1:0-2733 GCA_050010895.1 Armatimonadota bacterium | reverse complement strand
TGCTGCTGTGCGCGGGGCTGTTCTCGTGCTACTGGGCGCGCCCGGACCGGGCGACCGCCGTGACGATTATCCCGCCGTTGATCTGGGCCGTACCGGGCCTGGGCATGGCCATGGTAGGGCTAGGCCGCGCACGGCTACTGACGGTGCTGCTGTGGATGATATTCCTGCTCACGTTCGCGGAGCCATTCAGCCTCGTGCGCGGGCTGCGCGGGCCGGAGACTGGCTTTGATGTCGCGCGCAGGCAGGGGAAGGCGGTGCGGGTGATCACGATCAACGCGGCAGGGGCGGGGGAGGCGCTGGAACAGGTGGTGCCGTACGGCCCTGATATCGTGGTGCTGCAGGAGCCGCCGGACCCTGAGCACGTGGAAGAAGTGGCGAAAAGGCTGTTCGGCCTGGAGGCGGCGGCGGTGTACGGCACCGATTGTGACATCCTCTACCGAGGCCGGCCGCCGGCTGACAGGAGGCGCCAAACGACGGCACGGGCGCGGGTGAAGCTGGGCTCCGGGGAGGAGATCGCGGTGCTGGGCACCCACCTGGCATCGACGCGGCCCTCGTTCCACCTGTGGCTGCGCGACCGGTGGCATCGGCTGGCGCAGGACCGCCGGATGCGGCGTGAGGAGATGCGAGAGGTGGTGGGAGTCATGGACGCGGTGCCAGCCGGCACCCCGATCATCCTGGGCGGCGACTTCAATGCACCGGCCGGAGACGCGGTGTTCTCGCTGCTGCGGCCGCGGCTGCGGGACGCGTTCGCGGAGGCCGGGCGGGGCTGGGGGAACACATGGTCGAGCACGCTGCCGCTGGTGCGCATCGACCAGGTGTGGGTCAGCAGCGAGTGGCGCGCGGTGAATGTGGTAGCGCGTTGGGCGGGACCGTCGGATCATCGCATGGTGGTGTGCGATCTGGAGAGGGGGAACGAGGAAGTCCGTGCAAGCCGTAGCAGATAGGATCGCACCGGCTATGTTCTGGTCGATGAGTCACCAGAGTGGCCGCTCGGCCGCGAGGCTGACAGGACCGTTGGGAACGCGAAGCAAAGGAGCGAGGGCAGTGACGCGAGCAAAGTGGGCGATTCTGGTTGCGGCGGTGTGTCTGGTAGTGACTGTGGCGGCTGTGGCCTATGCCGCAGGGCAGGCGAAGACAGCCGCGCCGAAGGTGGTGCGGGCGCAGAAGTTCGAGGTGGTGGACGCGCAGGGGAGGGTGCGCGCCACGCTGGGATTGCTTCCCGACGGCAGCCCATCCCTTGAGCTCACTGACGAGCAGGGCAAGACGCGGGCCCAGCTGTCGCTGTACTCCGACGGCAGCCCGTATCTGGGGCTCCAGGACGCGAAGCTCATGCCGCACGCCATGCTGGGGGTGCGCTCCGACGGTAGCCCGTACCTGGGGCTCCAGGACGCGAAGCTCAAGACGCGCGCCGAGCTATCGTTGGACTCCGGCGGCCGCCCATCGCTTGCGCTCTCCGACGAGCAGGGCAAGACGCGGGCCGCGATGGGTACGACGAGCCCAGAGACCACTCACACGGGCGCGACGGAACAGAATGTCGAGTTCTCCCTCGTGCTGTTCGACAAGCAGGGGAAGGTGCTCTGGCAGGCGCCGTAGCTGGAGGCGCTGTCCCTTCTCTCCCAGGCCGCCTAAGCGGCGCGCCACGTTGGCGTGCGCGGCTCCCTCGAGGCCCAGGACGGGTGGTAGGCACAGTCGGCCGCCAGATTTCCGCACCCAGGCATTAGCAGTTTCGCTGGGTTGGGCGTAGATGGTGGCTGGTGATCGAGATGAAGGCACAGCGAATGATACCGTCGACCAGGCCCCGAGCTCGCACACGATCACCAGTCCCGTGCCTTCGAGTTTGGGGCCTTCGTTTGGCCCAGGGGGAACCAGGATGGTAACTATTTCGGTGTGCAAAGAGCGCGTGAGAGCGTGGACGGCGACGGCGCTGCTGGCGCTCGAGGGCGATGACTGGGAAGCGGTCTGCGATGCCCTGTTGGCCACCCAGTACCCAGGCGCCGGCCGCGCATACAGAAATGGCATTGTGATTGGTATCGCTTGTGGGGGCAGGTCACCAGCCGCACTACTGCGGGGTGGCGAGTCAGGAGATGGTGGGTGAATTCGAGAAGCCGGGCTGGGCAGCAGAGCACGACCAAGACTACGATTTGCACTGCGAATGGGTGTGAGATTCACCCGATGCGAGCACTGCCTCGATTTGCAGTTTTGATGGCAGGCGTGATCACCCGCCTCCTGGTGGTGATGTGGCTCGGCAGGGGTGTTGCGCGTCTGTCGGCCTCTGCTCGACCGAAGAATGGGCGATCTCGAGGAGTCGCCTTCGTGCGCGGTTCCGACACGCCGAGCGCCAGCATCTGTCTGGTGCCGCCGGATCCGGGGACGGGTCGATGCCAGCCGACGAAGAGGCGCGTAGGCTCATAGCCAATGCTATCGGCTCAGTCGCGATGCGGCCCCAACACAGCATCCGCGCTACGGAGGCGATCACCAGCAGCCCCAGCCGCACCAATCCCAGCACAGGGGTGTCAGCAGGTGCACAGAATACCGCGAGACGTGCCATGTGGGGCTCCAGACGGTCAAGCAACATGGGCCGGCCGGAGAACTACTGCACAGGAGGCCAAAGATGAACCTGTTGTGGAGTGACTGCACGTGGGAGGACATCGCGCAGGCGGCGCGGGATGACTACGTGGTGGTCTTCCCGGTGGGCGCCATCGAGCAGTATGGCCCGATGCTGCCGGTGCAGGT
>JBEKKD010000613.1:0-2740 GCA_050010895.1 Armatimonadota bacterium | reverse complement strand
TGGCGATATGGCTTCCTCTACCACGCGAGGTATAGGTTATTTTCACCCAGTTTGGTCTCACGCCCGAGTTGGTCCGGGCAACCCGTCGCATGGGGTTCCAGGACCCTACTCCCATTCAGCAGGAAACGATCCCTCTCGCACTCGCCGGCGGCGATATCATCGCCACCGCTGAGACTGGCAGCGGCAAGACCGCAGCCTTCCTTCTGCCTATCATTCAGCGCTTGCAGCAGGGCGAGTCCGGCCGCACGCGCGCGCTGATCCTCTCACCCACCCGCGAGATCGCCGCGCAGACGGCGGAGCAGTCCGTGGTGCTCACGCGCGGCACCTCCCTGAGAACGATCCCCGTCTACGGCGGGGTGAGCATGGAGCGCCAGCGCCAGGCGCTCAAGAGTGGCTATGAGATCGTGGTGGCCACCCCGGGTCGCCTCCTCGACCACCACAATCGCGGCGCGACTCGCTTCGATTCGGTGGAAGTGCTGGTGATCGACGAAGCCGACCGCATGATGGATATGGGGTTCATCCCCGACCTGCGGCGCATCCTGGCGATACTGCCCAGAGAGCGCCAGTCCATGCTCTTCTCTGCCACCATGCCGATCCCGTTACTGGAGCTGGCTTACGAAGAGATCCTGCATAGCCCCGACCATGTGGAGGTCGGTTCCCCCTCCGCCCCTCCCGCGACCGTCTCGCAGTCCGTCTACATGGTATCCAACAGGCTGAAGGCGGACCTGCTGGTTCGGCTGCTGCGCGAAGAGGCGATGGAGAGCGTCGTCGTCTTCGTGCGCACCCGGCGGGGCGCCGATCATCTCCTGCGGCGCCTCCAGCGAGAAGCAGTGAACGCGGCCTGTATTCACGGCGATCGCACCCAGCGGGAGCGGGAGAAGGCGCTCGACAGCTTCAAGCAGCGCTCCGTGCGAGTGCTGGTGGCGACCGATGTCGCCGCTCGCGGCCTTCACGTGGAAGGCGTGACCCACGTCATCAACTACGACGTCCCGGCCATGCCGGCCGAATATCTGAATCGGATCGGCCGCACGGCACGCGCGGGGGCCTCGGGGGACGCCATCACTCTGGTCGGACGCGAAGACGCCGCCGCCCTTTCGAGCATCGAGCGCACCCTCGGCAGGCAGCTTCCGCGCGTCTCGGTGGCCGGGCTCACCGAACCCGAGAGGATCCCGATCATCGCGCCTGTCGGCTCGCGCCTGCGCGTCCGCGGGGCGCGGCGTCCGCTCATTCGGGGCCGCCGCAGGTAGCCCTCCAGCCGCCTGCCCGCATGCCGCCGCCCGCATTGACAGCCTCTCGGCGGAACCTGTAGATTCTCTCTGTGACGGAACGGATATCCCCGCTGCCGGCCACCCGGCCGGCAGCGTGTTTCGTGTCGCCACACCACGAGAACTGCAGAGGAAAGGCCTGGAAGACGTGAAGCTCGAAACCGTGGCTCGTGACCTGGAGCTGGATTCGGCCGCCGAAATCCTCGAGCCGGAATGGGAGGCCTCGCAGGCGTCGCTCGCGGAGGGCGACGTGTTCTTCCTCTCCCCCGCGTACGCCAGGTCGGCCTGCCTGCGCTCGAGCATACCGGAAGACATAACCGAGGCGGCCGTGGCCGCCGCCGGCAGAATCGCCGCTCGCCATGCCGCTCGCGCATATGCCTGGCACGTGCACCACTGCCTCTACCGATCATCCGACTACGAACGCGACGCCATTCGTAAGTGGCCGTCGCTCGATCGCGCCCTGGGAGAAGATGGGCGCATGCTCTACCTGCTCGCCCTTCTTTCAGGACTGCCTCAGCTCGACGAGATCTACAGGGCGCATTCCGTCCCCGATGACATTGCCCGCCATACGTTGAGCGACGTTGCCCGTTGGCTCGGCGGCGACGAGGACGGCCCGGTCCAGCGTCCCTGGGGCATCACGCCGGTTGCAGTAAGCTGGCTGATCAACCATATGAAGGGCGAGCTGTATCGCGTTGGGCGGCTGCAGTTCCAGTTCTCCACGTTTCACTATGAAGTCCGAGCGTTCCGGCATCGCGCGAGCGGCGCCGTCGTCGCTCTCTCCGAAGATGGCGCTCACTTTCGCGCGGACGGCGGGCGAGTGGCGCGTGATGTCGACACCGGCCCGGGCGCGTGGGCTTCTCGGCTGATCGCAGCCAACGGCCGCGTCACGGGAAACCCGATCGCCCCGGACGGCAAAGCCCGGGCCGAGCAGATCGCACTCGACGCGACCGATTGGCTCCCGGTGCTGACGCCGAACCGGCCCGCGCTGGCCATCCACATACCCGCGGGCGGGCCCATGGCGCACGATCGGTGCGGCGAATCCTTCAGGCGCGCGCTCCCCTTCTTCCGGGATCACTTCCCCGACCGGCCCTTCGATGCGTTCTGCTGCAGTTCGTGGCTGCTCGACGCCGAGCTTCAGGAGTTCCTTCCGGCGACAGCGAACATCGTGCGGTTTCAGAGAGAGTTCTACCTGTTTCCCGTGCCCATCGGCCCGGGATATGTGTTGAGCAACATCCTCGGCAGCGTTCCGAGCGATCTCTCGGCCGCGCCGCGACGGACCGCTCTGCAAAGGGCCGCGGTGGCCGTTCTGGAGCGGGGGAAAAGCCTCCGGCCCACCGGTGGCGGGTGTTTCCTGCTGCCGGATGACCTGGACTGGGGAAGCCAAGTCTACCTGAGACAGGGACTGCCGACGTGACCCGGCCACGCCAGGCGGCGAGCGGCGACGAACGCGGGGCGGGGAAGCTCACCTACGCGGG
>JBEKKD010000612.1:0-2744 GCA_050010895.1 Armatimonadota bacterium | reverse complement strand
CCACCCCCTCGAAAACGTGCGCTGCCGAGCGTGCCAGATCCGCGGCGTCGGGGGTGCGGGCCGAGCGAGCGATGGCCCACAGCAGCCGGGGCGTCAGTGCATCCCCGACCGGCGAAGCGTAGAGAGCGCGTACTGACCCCGGGTCAGCATCGAGCGCGGCCGCGATTCCCTCTGCCGCCGCGGACATAACGGTCTCATCGCAGATGAGTTCGGCGACGCGTATTGCCCCGTTCTCGCGAACAAGCGGCAGGCTTCGCGAGAGATACAGCGCCGCCGAACGCGCTATTCCGATGTCCCGATGACGCGTCAGGGAGAGAAGGCGCGCAAGCTGCTCGGCATCTGTCGGATCCAGTGCCGTGGGCGCGGCGCCTGGAGCAGCGGAGCCGGTGGCCCGCCCACCCTGGGCCGCGACTTCAACAGCGACGGCGGCCAGCCCGCGCTGAGCAGCTCCGCGAACTGCGGAGGACCTATCGAAAGCCAGAACCTGCAGAGGCGCCGCCGCATAGGACCGCTCACGACCCACCAGCGTCTCGGCCACTGCGACGCGCACCAGGGCAGAGCGGTCGCCTGCCAGCGAGGCGGCTGCCTGCTGCATCCCAGCATCTCCCGCTGCCAGCGCGCTCACGGCGGCGGCGCGGACGATCGAGCTGGTATCTCTCCTCATGCGCAGCAACTGGCGCCTGGCCGTCGTGCTTCCTTCACGGGCCCAGCGGCTCAGCGCGGATGCCGTTGCTGCGCGGATGGATGCGGTGCCATCAGCACACAAGTCGTCAGCGATCTTCGCGACAGCCCGCCGAGGAAACTCACGGAGCGCGGCAGCTACCGCGCTCTTGCCAGCCATCCCGCTGGAAGCTATCTGTTTGAGCAGATCGAGCGCTTCCCGGCGACAAACCGGCCACAGCATGGCCGCTCCCGAGGCCGCGCTCGCCAGAGCACGCTGGTCCGCGCGCCTGATGATCTGTCTCAACCGGTCCAGCGAGCGCAGCACGGCCGACTCGCCTCGTGCGCGCCCGAGGGCCGCGATAGCGGCGAAACGTACTTCGCCGGCCGGATCGCCAGCGCGTGTGGCCAGCTCCTCCACGGCATCTTCGTATCCGTGGGATGCTTCCTCGGCAAAACCCGCGACAGCCGCCAGGCGCGATTTCACCTCCGCCCCCTGGGCCGCACCCACCAATTCGCCATGAAAGCGTCCACAGGCCTGCCCCAAGGCAGCGGCGACGACGGGAGCGCAGACCGGGTGGGCCTGCTTTAGCAGATCGCGGACAGCGTCGGGATCGAGCACGGCAAGTTGGGAGAGCGCGGATACTGCGGACCCGGCCGGCAGGGAGAGGCGGCCGTGCGCGACGTCGAGGACGAATCGCTTCGCCCATCCGTCGCGCGCCGCTGTTCTCCCGAGCTCCTGCCAGGCCGCGTTCGCCTGTGCGGCGCGCGAGCCAGGGGCGTGCCGGTCAGAGGCGGGCGCCTGCGGCGCCTCGCCCGTTCCCTCTTCGTCATTCCAGACTGCCCGGCGCAGCGCCCTCAGTCCCAGGCCCTCTCGAGCCTGCCTTTGCTGCCGGTGCATCCACTTCCCCCCAACGTGGGTCCCTTAGCGATTAAGCTATACTATACTACTCTATCTACCGTCTTCCTTCCGAGTAGGTAAAGCCTTCAATGTCTGTTCCGAATCCTGTAATCCGGCTGAAAATCCTTTGTTGCGGCGCGACCTTACCTATGGTACAATGCGCTTGGCTGTTGTTTGGCGGAATGTTACGCGGTGGGCGGTTGGAGGACTGCTCGGCGCGCAAGTCACTAAGTGGAGGGGCGCAGCGATGCGCGTCTGGAGTCTGGCCATTGCCACGCTGGCGCTTCTTGTGCTCAGCGGGGCGCAGTCACTTTGGGCAGGCCCTTTCACGGAGGTGCCGAGCGGGCACTGGGCATATGCTTCGTGTGCTCGGCTGGCCGAGATGGGGCTTATCGCGGAGCCACCGGAGGCTTTCTCCGGGAGGCCCGCGCTCACTCGGTTCGAGTTCGGCATCGCCGTCCTCAATCCCCTGACCGAGGTCGATCGCGCCGCTCAGGCGCTGCCCCCTGACGCCGATGCAGCGACTACGCTCAACGCCGTCGCCCGCGCGCTCAAACTGAGCCCCCTGTCTTCGGAGACGGATCTCGCCCGGGCCGCTGCCGGTCTGCGCCGCCTCGGACTTGAGTTCTCTGACATCCTTCGCGCGCTCAAACTGGATCCGACGCGCGCCATTCGCGCACTGGACGCCCTCGACATTGACGGGGCGCGCGCGTGGCGCAAGGAAGCCCTGTCAGTGCCGTTGCGCGGGCTGTCGCTTACAAGGGCTAGCAGCAGTGGTGACGGCCTCAGACTGCCCGTAGGTCACGGAACAGTCGCGCTCACCTACGATCGCGATCTCCGTGTACCAGAGATATTAGACTACTTCGCAGCAGTCGCTGCTGAGCGCGGAAACAAACCCGAAGGTATCGCGTTGGCGGAACCAGCGATCCGCGATCCACAGGTTTCGCGCGTTCGCACTGCCTACGAATATGGAGTCAGCCCCGCATTGACGCTCAGCCTTGCCTACGAGGAGATCGCGCGGAATGGGCAGGGCTTGGAGCCCATTGACTCTGCCTCCCTTGCCTCCCTCGGCGTCGGGTATAAGATCACGCGGACAGCCTCTGTGACGTTGTCGTACTCCCTCCTCGAGTACTCGAACCACCTGTTCGACGGCCCTCCGCTGCGCGACCGGGTCGCAGAGACC
>JBEKKD010000611.1:0-2745 GCA_050010895.1 Armatimonadota bacterium | reverse complement strand
AGCTGGGGTTGGACTGGGCGGGGCTGCCCGTCATTCCCGCGGTCGCGCGCCGGCTGGTCACGTCCTGCGCGTGACAGGACTCCGGACCGTGACTCCCAGTCCGAGGGGGTAGCCGGAGTCGGGGGTGGCTGGGGCCGTCGTCCGTGGCACTTCGTCGAGGTGAGTGACCATCTCACGAGACCCTTGGGGGACGCGTATGGTCCTGCGTGCGTTCCAGGTCTAACCGCGGGGCTGGGCCCATAGCTCCTGTTGTGGAACGCTGCGCGAGGCTGTGGTTCTGGTCCATCTGCTGGCTCTGGCGCAGAGATCCTGGCCCGTCTGCACGCAAGGGAACTCTGTTCCTCTGGCGAAGCCTAGCGCGCCCGAGTTCACGAATCGCTATTCGCTTGAAGGGTAAACCATGAAGGTCTTGATCACTGGCGCAAGCGGCCGTTTCGGGCGGTGCCTCGTCGCTGAACTCGAGCGGGCTGGGCACGACCTGGTGCTGATGTGCCGCTCCCGGCCCGAGGGCGCAGAGCGCTGGCCCTGGGTGCAGGGCGATATCACCAGCTTCGACGACTGCCTTCGCGCCACGGACGGCGTCGAGGCCATTCAGCATGTCGCGGCCAACGCTTGGGCGAGCGACCATCCCGAGTCGAGGGCCGACTACGAGAAGCGCGGCGTCCCCTTCGACGACACCATGCGCACCAACATCATGGGCACCTACTATCTGCTCCAAGCCTCCCTCGAACGGCACATCGGCCTGTTTGTCATGACAGGCAGCAACTGCGCACTTGGCCATGGCGGCCGGATCAGCGGCAGCGAGTTTCCCGTCAAGTACCTGCCCATTGACGAAGAGCACCCGTCAGATGTAGAGGACTCATACTCCTACAGCAAGCTCGCCGGCGAGCAGTTGCTCGCCTCCTACTCCCGCGCCTATGGTATGAGAACCTACGTCCTGCGATCAGCCGGCATCTGCAATGCAGACCGCAGACAGGACATGGCCCGGAACGCCGGGCCCGCTGGAGGCTGGGATCCATGGATGTGGGCGTGGATCGCGTGCGAGGACCTGGCATCCGCCCATAGGCTGTTGATGGAAAACGCTAGTTCACTACCTGTGCACGGCGTCTACTTCTGCAACAATGACGATACCACCGCGGTGGAGCCGAGCCTCGAGCTGGTGAAGCGCTTCAAGCCGGAGTACCTGCCCCTCTGCAAGCATCTCGAGGGCCACGCCAGCTTCCTCTCGAACCGCCGCCTCCACGACATCGGTTGGCAGCCGCGCATGTCGTGGCGAGACGCCTGCGCAGACGAAGGAGGAGCGAAGCGATGACCAGGCCTATCGGGATGGGCGTTGTCGGCGCCGGAGCTATCGCACTTCGTGGTGTGCTCAACCACCTCGCGGTCGAAGACACGCACGATCGCGTGAAGCTTGCCGCCGTCTGCGATCCTGCGCCCGGCCGCGCCAGGGCCGCCGCTGAAAAGTTCGGGGTCGCTCGCTGGTACGAGACCTACCACGAGCTTCTGGAAGACTCCGCGGTGGACGCCGTCAGCCTCTGCTCGCCGATCGGCCTCCACTACCAGCAGGGGGTGCAGGCCATCGAGGCCGGCAAGCACGTCCACTTCAACAAGACCATGGCCATCACCGTCGCCGAGTGCGACGACCTCATCGCTCGCGCCGCCACCGCGAACATCCGCCTTGTCGCCTCCCCCGGCATGATGCTGCATCCACACAACCAGAGAATCCGCGATGCCATCCGCAAGGGGGCGATTGGCCGACCGATCTGGGCCATCACCGGCGTTAGCGGTGTCGCCGACTACCATCTCAGCGAGGAATTCCGCAGCGGCGATGACGTGCTCACCGCAGTCGATCCAACGTGGTACTTCCGGAAACCCGGGGGCGGGCCGCTGTATGACGTGATCGTCTACTGCCTGCACAACCTCACCGGCATCCTCGGCCCGGCCCGTCGCGTCACGGCCCTCTCCGGTCTGGCCCTGAAAGAGCGCGAGTTCCGCGGCGCCACCATCAGGTGCGACATGGATGACAGCACTTTCATGCTGCTGGACTTCGGCGACACCACCTACGCGGTCGTCTACGGCGCGGTCGCCGGCTCCGTCGTGGAGGGCTTCCAGCCCACTATCTTCGGCACCCGCGGCGCTGTCGTGGGAACTGCTCTCAACGGCGAATCCATGCGCCAGGAGGGTGACGGCATGCCGCACTGGATCGGGCCGCACGGGAAGATGCCTGAGGCCCATGTGTACGAGGATGTCATGCAGTTGGTGGACTGGGTGCGGGAGGGCAAGCCGTCCGTCGCCAATCCCGAGCACGCTCGCCACGTGATTGACATCTTCGAGTCAGCCTACCGTTCCGCCGAGACCGGTAAGACCCAGGACCTAGTCACCGCGCAGAAGGCCTGGTAGGACTACATCAGCCTCCGTCGCGCCACGAGTATTGGATCGCACGACGCGCGTCCCCATACGCCACATCACTGGGGACAGTGACTCCGCGCCGGGTGGTGGCCGGAGTCGGGGGTGGCCCGGGCCGTCGGTTGCGTGCTCCGGCGCAATCGGTGACGGTCGTGCTCGTTGCGACGAACACCATGCTCGCGCGCTGTCTATGTCCTACCCGAGCTACCAAACCGGCGGTGAGGTAGGCGTGCGGCGCATCATCGCAAATAGGCGACGTGTTTCCGCACGCCCCCTCCCGAACCGTGCGTGAGGTTCTCCCTCACACGGCTCTCTACAGAGCGTTCACCTGCCCACAGT
>JBEKKD010000610.1:0-2751 GCA_050010895.1 Armatimonadota bacterium | reverse complement strand
TCCACCGCCGCCGGGTCCCACGGATCCCTGGCGAGGAAGGCCGGGCTGGGCTTGCGAGAGAAGACGAAGTCCTCGCCGATCTTCGACGCGCCATACTCGACATCCACCCAAGAACTCATGGAGATCTTCCTGACGTTCGGCAGGTTGCGGATGATGTCGACCTTCTTGTCCAGCGGCTCGCAGCACCCGTAGTACCCGAGGCCGAATCTGGAGAACCACCTGACCGCGTAGTCCAGCCAGAACTCCTGGTGCATGGCCGGGGAGACCGATGAGAACATCTGGGCCATGCCATAGGTCCAGAGATCCTTCGCCCGGGGATGCCCCGGATCGAAGCCGGGGGCGGGAAGCTGGTCCGTGTAGGCGCCAGTGCAGTGGATGGTGCGCTGCCCAGAGCCCAGCAGCCCCTTCTTCTCAAGTTGGTCGAGTAGGGAGAGATGCACCTGGGTGAGGCGGGACATGATCTGGTGCATGAACTCCGGCCTGTCAAACAAGTCGAGGAGAGCCTTTCCCGGGCTGCGCCAGGTGGCGATTATGTCCCACGGGGCGAATACCGGGAACTGTCCCTGCATGCGCACGGTGAGTATCTCGCCGAAGATCCCCTGCGCCCTCTCCTCGACTTCGGCCGTGGCCTTCTCATCGAGGGAGATCTCCGGCTCTCGGATCTTCCGGAGATCGTCCTCTGTCTCCAGTTGATCGATATAGGCATGACCGATGACATCGTTTCTCGGATCCGTAACCGCGGTCCTCTCGACCGTCCGGACACCGAAATCATCGCCGCGGATGATCTTGGGGATGTCAACCATCGGCTCAACCACCATATCCACCCGCATGTGTCGCCACGAGTAGAGGGTTCGGCGAAGCGTGGTCTCGATCTCACGGCAGAAGCCGTCTTCGGTCTGCAGCGTGAGTTCCTCGCCGGCCTCCATCTCGTGCCATGGAATCTGGTTAATCATGACCATGGGCCGAACTGGCTTGAGGCCGTTCAACGCCTTCCACAGAGAGATGGTCTCGTGCTGCACAGGCAGCGTCGCTCCGCTCCGACGCCTCCGTTTGGAAACCGCGAAACGGCCGTTCGGTTTGCAGCGAAACGGCCGTTCGAATTGAGCGAAACGCGCAGCTGTCGCGTAATGTCCGTCCTGTGCTCGGCCGGGATAGGAGGACACCCGCTCGGGCGCACACTGATAGCGAGTCACGAATCCATCTGGGGGCATCGGGAAACAAGTACAAATGTGAGTATGTGTGCAAGCCTGTAGAAAGATGGTCGCTTATCCGACGAAGTACCACGGCCGACGGCCCCGGGCATCCCCGGTTCCGGCTACCCCCTCGGCTGGGAGTTAGTGGCCTCTTCCACCCGCCGACGACGGGCTACTGAGGGTGGGGAGTTTTACTTCGGCGATCTGGGGAGTCTACGGCCGGCGCTGACACACGGCCCAGAATCGGGCGATTCTGCCTAGAATGAGATCCCGGGACCAAAAAGGCCACTAACGCCTCGTGCGGTGTCGTGACGTATCGCTCGAGCCCTCCAAACCCTCGGCGTCTGTGGTCGTCGATTCGACACCCGGCCGAGCTATCTCATAGGTCGTCCGCCAACATCCCACATCAACCGCTACACGAAGTCGCGCAAGTAGGCGGCGCTGTCTTCCGGCAGCGAGCTGTTGATCCAGATGCCGGTTCCCAGCTCGAAGCCCGCCTCCGTAGATAAGCGGGGCAGGATCTCGATGTGCCAATGGTAGTAGTCTTCGCATCTGTCTCGGGTCGGCGCCTGATGGACAACCAGGTTGTAGGCTGGATCGTCAAGCGAGTGGTAAAGCGCGCCTAAGGTCTGCTGCAGCACTCGGGCGAGGGCTCGGAATCGATCAGGACCTGTTTCCGCCAGCCTCACGATAGAGGAATGCTGCTTCGAAATGATCCAGGTCTCGAAAGGCCAGCGCGAAGCGAACGGTTCGAAGACAAAGAACTCCTCTGTCTCAAGGACAACGCGCTTACCGGCCTCCCTTTCCTTCTCGACGGTCTCGCAGTAGACGCAACTCAGCCGATCGTCGTAGTGTCGCCGTGCCTCCTCGATCTCCAAGCGAATGTTCACCGGCGCGATCGGCGTCGCGATGATCTGCGTGTGGGGATGGGCGAGAGAGGAGCCACCGGCCAGCCCCTGGTTACGGAAGAAGGCGATGTAGCTCAGCCGGCGATCCTCCTCCAGCGCCTTTTCCCGTTCGCCGAGCGCCAGCAGCACTTTCGCGACCTCGTCAACGGACAGAGCGGCCGGAGTCGCGTTATGTCTCGGGCTTTCGATGACGACTTCGTGCGCGCCGACACCTGTGATGGTAGTGAACCAGAGAGGGTCTGTGATCATCACCTCCCCTTCCGGCCGGAGCGCAGCGAATCGGTTTGGCAGCACGCGAACCTGCCAACCGGGGGAGTTTGCTGGCCCACCGTTCTCCCTGATGGCAAACAGCTCGGGCGGTGTCATCTGCTCATTCCCAGGGCAGAAGGGGCAGGTAGGCGAATGCTCTGGTTGACTGCTCCCGGATAGCTTCTTTTCGATCAGGTCCCGCGGCCGCTTCGCGCGTTCGGTCGCCATGATCACCCATCGTTTGGTGGCCTGGTCTTGGCGGATTTCAGACATGTTGGCCCTCCTGAGCACCGGTTGCTCGGCCTACTATCACTGGCGATGCCCTTCGGCACACGACAATGCAAGTATACTCTGTCGAAGCCGTGTGCGAGCGTCTTTGTGGGAAGGTGCGGGGCGGCCGC
>JBEKKD010000609.1:0-2758 GCA_050010895.1 Armatimonadota bacterium | reverse complement strand
TTGGAGACCTTGTTGCGCATGCGACCCGCGCTGAAGGTGATTCTGATGGAGCCGGTCTTGCCGGGCGCGATCTCCTGGCCTGAGGGATAGGCGGCGGTGCAGCCGCAACTGCTGGAGATCTTGCCGAGCTTGAGGGGCGCGTCGCCGGAGTTCTTGAAGGCGAATTCGTGAGTGACGTTCTCTTCCTGGTAGATGTTGCCGAAGTCGAAGTCGGGCTTGTCGAACTTGATGCGCGGGCCGGTGGAGGCCCAGAGGGCAGACGCGGCCGCGAGCCCCAGCAGGATTACGCGGAATAACGTGGTTCGGGACGCGTGCATATTCGGTTCCTCAGGAACTACTCCGCCCCTGCTCCGCAAGAGTGGGCTACTGCTAGCGGCCGGCGAAGTGATCGAAGCCCGAGCCGAGCGACACGGGCTGTCTCTTGGCGTCGAGGAACGTCACTGACCGCCCTTCGACGATTTCACCGATGACGGTCAGGGGCGCGTTGGAATGCGCCGACACAGCGGTCTTGAGCGCCTCGACCGCGCTCGGCGGGCAGGTGAGCAGCAGCTCGTAGTCCTCGCCTCCTGTTGTTGCCATTTCCAGAGCGGTTTTGCCAATCCCGGCGGCGAGCGCGCGGCAGGCGGGGTCGACCGGGAGGCGGTCGCAGTGGATCCGCGCGCCGACGCTGCTTTCGGCGCAGAGGCGGGGGAGATCGTCGGCGAGGCCGTCGCTGAGGTCCATCATGGCGGTGGCGAGGCGGGACTCAGCGATGGCGCGCGCCTCGATGACGCGGGGGCGGGGGGTGTGGTGAGCCCGGAGGGCCCGGGCGATATCGGGCGAGGCGTCATCGCGGATGCCGCGCTGAAGAACACCCAAGCCTGCGGCGGAGGCGCCGAGGGCGCCGGTGACGAGGATGGAATCGCCGGGGCGGGCGCCGCGGCGGCGCAGCATCAGCTCTTCCTCCACCCATCCGGCGAGCGCGACGTCGATGACCAGAGGTCCTGGCGAGCCGACCAGGTCACCGCCGACGAGAGCGGCGCCGTACTCGGATGCGGCGGCGATGAGGCCGCTTGCGATCTGCTCGGGAACGTCGGAGGGGAGGTCGCTGGGCGCGGCGAGAGAGGCGACGGCGGCGGCGGGCTGACCGCCCATGGCGGCGATGTCGCTGATGTTCTGGGCCATCGCCTTCCAGCCGATCTGCTCGGGAGTGGCCCAGTCGCGGCGGAAATGGACCTGCTCAACCATCATGTCACAGGTGAGGAGCAGCAGGCGGCCGGGCTCGGGCCGAATGGCGGCAGCGTCATCGCCGGGGCCGAGGATGACGGATGGGGTGAGCGCGGCTCCGGCAAGCCCGCGGAAGCGCGAGACCGTCCGGTTCTCGCCAATGGCGCGGAGCGGCTGGTCGGGTCCGGAGGTCATGGGTGACTCGCGGGCCTGCCCGACTCAGGGCCGGCGGACGAGGCCGCGCCATGGCCGGCGGAGCCGAGAAGGGCGAAGACGCAGTAGGGGCCGCACATGGAGCAGGTGGCGCCCTCTTCGCCGCCGGGCTGATGACGGGCGCGGGCCTTCTCCGGATCTATTGCGAGGCTGAACTGCTTCTCCCAGTCGAGCGCGGCGCGGGCGCGGGCCATCTCGTCGTCGCGCTGACGAGCGCGGGCGCCGAGCCGGACGATGTCGGCAGCGTGACCGGCGAGGCGGGTGACGATGACACCCTCTCGCACCTCTTCAGCGGTCGGCAGGCCGAGGTGCTCGGCGAGGGTGAGATAGCAGAGGAAATCGGCGCCGGCCATTCCGGCGACCGCGCCGCCGATGGCGCCGACGATATGGTCGTAGCCGGGAGCGATGTCGGTGACGAGTGGGCCGAGGACGTAGAAGGGCGCGCCGTGGCAGAGGCGCTTCTCGAGCACCACGTTCGCCGCCACCTGGTCGAGAGGAAGGTGACCCGGCCCTTCGACCATGGCCTGCACGCCGGCGTCTCTGGCGCGGAGAACCAACTCGCCCAGGATGGCGGTCTCGGCGATCTGGGCGCGGTCGGTGCCATCGGCGAGACACCCGGGGCGAAGACCGTCGCCGAGGCTGAGAGTGACGTCGTGCTCGCGGCAGATGTCGAGGAGGTCGTCGAAGCGCGCATAGAGCGGGTTGTCGCGGCCGTGGTCGCGCATCCAGCAGATGGTGAAGGCGCCGCCGCGGCTGACCACGCCGGTGAGGCGGCTGCCGTCGAGGGCGAGCTTGGAGGTCTCCTGTGTTACGCCGCAATGCACGGTGATGAAATCGACGCCGTCCTCGGCATGGCGGCGGATGACATCGAAGAGCTCGTCCTCGGTCATGGCGGTGACGCCACCGCGGGCACTGGCCTCGACCGATGCACAGTAGATGGGAACGGTACCGACAGGCACGGGAGAGGCTGCGACCACCTCGCGCCTGATCTGGTCGAGGTCGCCGGCGGTGCTGAGGTCCATCACCGCGTCGGCGCCCGCGTCGAGCGCGGCTCGGAGGCGAGCAAGCGCTTCACTGGAAGAGGGATCGGTGGCGGAGGTGCCGATGTTGGCGTTGACCTTGATGCGGAGGCCGGCGCCGATGGCGGCGGGCTGAAGCGCGGCATGGTTGCGGTTCGCCGGCAGAACGATGATGCCGTCGGCGATGCCGCGGCGGATGTGCTCGGCGGGAATGCCTTCGGTCTTGGCTGCGGCTTCCATCTCCGGAGAGATACGGCCGGCTCTTGCTATCTCGAGTTGGGTCAAGTCCTTCACCTCTTGCATATTGAAGACGGCGAGAT
>JBEKKD010000608.1:0-2762 GCA_050010895.1 Armatimonadota bacterium | reverse complement strand
AATTGCAGCCAAACACCCAGCCCATGGTCAGTGCCCATGTCAATAAGGTTCACGCTTCCCTCGGATAGGTGGTCACGCCAGTCGACCACCCACCGCTTGTCAGGATTTGCCGCCGTCTCCTTGACGTACCACTCACCGATGCGCTGTATGGCCCGCTGGAGCTGCGCTGGTGCCAGCGGGTAGTCCCAGGTCAGATGGCCTGTATCTTCGAACTGCCGCTGCTGATCCGGCGGAAGAGAGAAAATGATCACCAGCATGTCTCGCGCATGCGGATCGCGTGCGCTGCGGGCCATCAGCAGATCCGTCTTCTCCAATTCCGCAAGCTGCTCGGGCGTCATCGAGAGCGCCTTCCGCGCTTCTTCCATGCGCGCAAGCCGCGACTCCCAGAGGCGTTGCGCGCTTCCCGGGCCGTGCCTCCCCAGCCACTTCATCGTCTCCTCCACCCCTGCGTTGCGGTGGAGTTCGTAGACGGGTGGGGGGCCGCTGGTGTCGATTCGCCAATGACACTCCTGGAGTGCATCGGGAATCTGCACCATGATGCTCTTCAGGCTGCACCCCTTGGCAATGACAGTCACCTTGCGCTGACCCAAGGTGGTGAGATTTTCGGGGGAGACGCTGAGAGCCACGCCGCTCTTCTCGGTGAGCAGCTTCAGCGCGGCCACCGCCGACCGTCCCAGGATCTCAATGGTGACCGGCTGCTCGAGCCGACGGTCGAGATCAAACCCCTGTTCGAGGATCTGCGGCTGCCACTGCCAGTAGCGGTCTGGGTATTGCTGTCGGCCGCTACCGCGTCCATGCTCTCTGGCTCGGTCGTGTCCTCGCGGAAGCGTTCTGAGGGGGGAATACTGCGTCTACTACGGAGGCCCAGGATGCCTTGCGGTAGCTGGAGCGGAGCGTCTGGAGTGGATGTAGGCATCGGTCCCCCTCACGCTGCCCGTGCGGCTTTGGCCCCAAGCCCGGCGAGCTCCACCCGCTTTGCCATCAGGCGCGGGACAGGTCGCGTTATTGTAGCCGCCTTGTTCAAGTTGCCGATGTAGCGCCATTTTGTCCGACCAGAGGTCGGACCCACGGAGGCGAGAGGGAGGCCGCCAGACGGCGGCCTCCTCTGTCTGCCCCAGCCTGCGTGCCGGCTTGACCGGTTGGGTCCGGCCGTGTCATACTGGCGCCCCTGATCCCCCGGCGAGGCTTTCCTGTGCCCGACCTGCTGATTACCGATCCCAACGCACTGACACCGGCGCGGCTGACTGAACTGCTCCGCGCGGCGGGACACCTGGCCGCGGGCGAGGTGACCTCGGTGCACCTCGCTAGCTCCGCCGAGCGGCTGGTGTCCAATACCTTCTTCCTGGAGGTAGCGTACTCGGAGAGCGCCGCTCCGCCCCTCCCGGGTCGCCTCTTCTTCAAGGTGACGAAGCCGCACCTGGTGATGCGGGGGAAGGAAGTATCCTTCTACCACCGGGTGGCCGGGCGCAAGGCTCACCTTCCGGTGCCCCGCGCGTTCTCCGCCGTGTTCTGTCCCGAGTCGAAGCGGGAGCACGTGCTGCTCGAGGATCTCTCCCCTACACACCACGGCGGGTCGGTGTGGCCCACCCTACCGGACGCGGAGCAGATGGTGCAGTTGGTCGACGCGCTGGCCGAGCTGCACACGGTGTGGTGGGAGGAGCCCAGCCTGTTGGAGGACCTCGGCCGCTCGCTGGAGTGGGAGGCCGTTGCCGCCCTGTTCGCCGAAGACGATGACTGGCTGGCGCGGATGCTGCGCTCGCTGGCAGACTCGCTGCCCCGCGCGCAGGCCGACCTGTTCCGCCGCGTCTACCAGCGGTTCCCCCGCGTCTACTGGGAGCGGCGGTATCCCCGGCGGCATTTGACCCTGGTGCACGGTGACGCCCACGCCTGGAATGCCCTCTACCCAGCGGCGCCCGGCGGCCGCGTTCACCTGATCGACTGGCAGTGCTGGGATCTATGCCTTGGTGCCCGGGATATGTCCTATCTGGTTGGGCTTCGCTGGACGCAGGAGCTGCGGCGGCGTCACGAGCGCGACCTGCTCCACCGCTACCACGACCGCCTTCTGGCTGGCGGGGTCACCGGGTACGCGTGGGAGGACTGTTGGCAGGACTACCGGCTTATGTGTCTATACAACTGCTACTTGCCGGCCTGCTTCTACCACAAGCGATTCGGCGAGGCCGGCATGTGGCGCATGATCGAGGAATCGGTCGGGACCGCGGCCGACCTGGAGTGCCTCGAGTTGCTGGGCTGAAGGGTCGTGCCGCGCCTCAGCGAACTCTCCCTAGGCTGTGCCCGCGCGATACCATCACACGAGGGGCCATCATGCCGAACGCTCCCCTCTGGCCCATTCCCCGGGAGTTGACGTTTCGCGAAGACGCGCTGCCCTGAGCTCCCCTCCGGGAACGGGAATCGAGAGCACCAAGAGTGGGCCGAGCCCGCAATATTCGCCGCCCCGCAGATCTGTGCTCCTTCAAGCTGCCGCTCTAGCCTGCGGGTCGGACAGGCCGCCCTGCTTCCCGGCCTCCAGGCGGTGCGCATTGGGTCCATAACTGTGTCTTCTCGGCCCAGTCGCTCGCGGCCGCGCTACGGGTGGTGATGCCGCCGGTCACACCAGTCCGTACCTGGCCCAGCAGAGGTGAGGGCTAGCCTGCATTATTCATGAGGGTGAGTGAAGGAGTGGTTGAAGGCGCTTTCGGATGGGCGCGAGGGAAGGCGGGCGGTAGGTTGACCGCGATTCTCCGAGCGGGAGTGCCCACAGGGCC
>JBEKKD010000607.1:0-2762 GCA_050010895.1 Armatimonadota bacterium | reverse complement strand
CAGCCGGCGGTGCTGTGGAATGCGGGGCTACTGTTTTCGCCGCTGCTGTATACGCGGCCACTGAGTCCGGACGGGCTGAAGATGTCGGGACCCCAGGGCCTGATGCGCGAGTTGGCGGGGTATGAGACGGACGCGCTGCAGATCGAGTTCTCGTTCGGGGCGGGGTTCCACTTCCCAGATCGGTTGGGGAAGGCGACGCGGGAGGGGGATGAACTACGGGATTCCCACGGTCGTCAATCCCCTTCGGCGCTTTCTCTCCCTCGGAATGACAGTGTTGAGCAGGAACTGCTGGGCGGGAACATGCCGATCGTGGTGAGTCGGGTCGAGCGCGATGGGATCGTCTGGACGTGCACGGTGTTCTCGCGGCTGGCGCGGGGGTTCGAGGCGCGGAGTGGGAAGGAGGACCTGCTGACCGAGGCTCGGTGGACGGCGAAGAATCCGTCGGGGGCTGCGGTGAAAGCGCGGATGGCGTGCCACTTGACCGCGCCGCACGTGACGCTGGGATATAAGGTCGATCTGCTGGAGACGGCGATCCCGTATGCGCGGGCGCTGTGGTGGGACGGGACGGTATTGCACGATGATCGCGGGATGGCGCGGCTGGCCGCGACGGCGGGGGCAGGCGGGGAGATCGCGTTCCATCGCAGGCTGCCGGATGAGCTGGTCGCGGGGGCGGAATGGCTGAAAGAGAAGCGGCTGGCTCAGGACGTGATGGTGCTGAGCGCGGAGGCGCCGGCAGGCGGGTCGGTGAGCTTTCGGCTGCTCATTCCGTACTTCGCGACGGACACGGGAACGCTGCGGAACGCGGTGGAAATGAGTTTCGATGAGGCGCTGACGCGATGCCGGAGGTACTGGGAGAAGCAGTTCAAGCCCGCGAGCATCGAGACGCCGGAGACGATCGTCAACGATTCGTTCGACGCCTATCTGTACCAGGGGATGCTGGCGGCGGGGCGCAAGCCGCGGTCGGGGCACTGGATTCTGAAGACGAGCCCGAACAATTATGAGGGGCTGTGGGGGGCCCACGCGTCGATCGGCGCGTTCAGCCTGGACCTGCGCGGGCAGCACGCGCTGAGCCGGAAAGTGCTCGACACGTTCCTTGCGAACCAGGGGCCGATCCCGGAGATGATCTTCACCCTGAGCGGGGTGGGCGGCCAGCAGATGGAGAGCGAGGGCTTCAGCGACCACCCCGGTTTTCTCGGAAGCATCGACGGATTCATGGCTTTTCTCTGGGCGTTCTACAACGGCTGGACGATGTGGGCGATCGGGCAGCACGCGCGGCTGACGAATGACTGGGACTGGTTCAGGGGACATGCGGACAAGCTGGCGCTGGCGTGCGAGTGGATTGCGGAGCAGCGGAAGCGGACGAAGCTGACGGATGCGGCGGGGCGGAAGGCGCTATCGTATGGCCTGCTGCCGGCGTCGAACGCGTTCGATTGGGGCTTCGGGCACATGTTCTGGTCGGACGCGCACAGCTACCGCGGGATCAAAGAGATTGCGGATTGCTTCGAGCGGATCGGCCATGCGAGGACGGCGGAGTTTCAGCGGGAGGCGGAGGAGTACCGACAGGACATCATCACCTCGGTGAGCCGGTGCCGAGATGCGTCGCCGCGGGTGCCGCTGGATGATGGAAAGTCGCTGCCGTTCGTGCCGATGAGCGTGGAGATGCGGGATTACTTCAGGCCGGATTGGACATATGCCGCGTGCGGGCCGCTGAACCTGGCGTGGGCGGGAGTGGTGCCAGCGGATCACGAGCTGATCGGGCAGGTGCTGGCGGTGCTGGAGGCGGGGCGGCCGCTGGGCGGATGGGACGAGAAGGAGAAGAAGTATCAGGGATGGGACTGGGGCGTGCGGACGCCGGCGGATGAGGATTTCCTAGAATGCACGCGGCCGAAGCAGGGGCGGTGCTACTGGTGGCGGCACAAGATGACGTATGAGCCGGGGTGGATTCCGCAGGCCTTCGCGTTCATGGAGAGGGACGACCTGCCGGCGCTGTTCGAGCACTTCTATAGCTGCATCTCGAACGGCGGTCAGCACGTCGAGATCCGGTCGCCGATCGAGCAGCGCGATGGTGTGCCGTGGTGCCAGCCGGGACAGGCGAATCTGCTGTGGCTGATCCGCAACATGCTGGTGCGGGAGGAGGGGAGGAAGCTCGTGCTGGCAGGATCCTGCCCACTGATGTGGCTGGCGCCGGGGAAGAAGATCGCGGTGCGGGGATTGCCGACGTACTTCGGAGCGGTGACGTATCGGATCGAGTCGCAGGGCGCGAAAGTGAAGGTGACGTTCGCGCCGGAGTTCCGGGAGGCGCCGGAGAGTGTGATGGTGCGATTGCGGCGACCGGATGGCGCGCTGCCGAAGTCGGTGACGGTGAATGGGCGGAGGGAGGCCGCGGCGACTGGTTTCGGGACTGAAGTCCCGAAACACCAAAGCGAGTGGGTGAGGTTGCCGGCGGAGGGGTGTGTGGTGGAGGTGGGGTATTGAGGGAACGGCGGAGGTAGACGCGGATGAACGCAGATGAACGCAGATGCTATTGGTCGCCCCTGATGGGGCGAGCACAGGCGAGACGCCCATTCGGCTTCGCTAAGGGCAGGCCTGTGCCACTGGCCTGTGGGCTGTCCGGTGCTGAGTGGAGATGGCAACGAAGGGGCGTCGGCACTCCGGCCGGCGGCGCAGCCGACGGCGCCGCTGAAGTACCGACGCAACGGTTCGCCGCCTGGTTTCGGGACTGAAGTCCCGAAACACCAGGCACGCGCGGTGAGTCCCTGACG
>JBEKKD010000606.1:0-3763 GCA_050010895.1 Armatimonadota bacterium | reverse complement strand
GCGCCATCCTGGATGTCGAGGTGCACCCCTCCGCTCTCTCCGAAGAAGCAACCGTGCATGCCGGGCCAGCCACCGGATCCGAGCACCTGGAGCATGATGGAGGTGCCGTCGGGATAGGCGCACCGCACGAAGGAGCGCTCGGCATCGCCGATGTTCTGGACCCAGGCGACACCTGGCCCGAGCACTGTATGGACGAGTTCAAGGGCATGGATGCCGTAGAACACCAGTTCGTTGGGAGCAGTGCCGGTGGCGCAGTGGATTTTCCCGATCGCGGCGATGCGCTCCCTCGCCTCCTCCAGTTCCCGGGAGTAGCGCAGCGCCGAGCAGGACATCATCGGGGCGCCATGCCTCTTCGCCACCTCGATGATCTCGGCCGCCTCGGCAGGATCGGGGCTGAGCGGCTTGTCGATGAACGTGGGGATGCCTGCCTCCAGGAAGGGCCTGGCCCGCCTCTGGTGCGCCATGGTGACATCGTCGCACAGCAGGACGCCGTCCACCTTTCCGATGGCCTCTTCCATGCTGCTCAGCACCGTCGGGATGTTGGCCAGCGTGGCGACTTTGCGGGCCTCTTCCGGGTTCGGATCCCAGATGGCCGCCACCTCCAGGCCGCCTAGCGGCGGGCGGTCAAAGTGAGGGAATTTCGCCTCCGTGTATCCTCTCCGATCATACTCGTTGATCAGGCTGGCGAACACTCGACAGTGATACGAGCCGGCCCCGCCGATGAGTGCAATGCGTACCATCCCGTCCTCCTCGTGTAGTTCGTAATCGGCCTCAAGAGGCGCTGCCGCAGCGCGTTCAGGCTTCTGTTCTCTTCAGATAGTAACTGGTTCACCCGTCGCTGCTGACTGCTCTGCGGCCAAGCAGGCGCGCACCGCCTCCAGCGAGTCCTGGGGCGAGACGATGGTCGGAGGCGTGCCGCGGAGAACGCAGTCGGCGAAGTAAGTCAGCTCGTCGCGCAGCGCCCCAACTCGCGCGCCCTGAATCGCAGGCCAGCCCTGAATCGCAGGCCAGTAGGTCGTTTCGGGGTAGCGCCAGCCGTCTCGATCGCAGACGGCCAGGCTGGGCCCGGACTCCTGAATCTGGATCGAGCCCTCGGCGCCGATGATCTCCATGCGCTCGTCCAGGGAATAGGGCGTCTTCTCCGGCAGGAACCACGCGTTCTCCAGCACCCCCACCGCGCCGCTGTCGAATCGGTACATGGTCCAGCCGACGTCGGGGTGCGCCAGCTCGCGCACCGCCACCGTCTGCGCGTAGACCGTTCGCACTCTGGCGCCGGTGAACCACAGCATCAGATCCGTGTCGTGCACTCCATCCCCGATGATGGGCCCGATCTTGCCCAGCACGCTCTCGCTGACGGTCGCCGGGATATTGCGGCGGGCGTACATCGACACGATCCGGCCGATCTTGCCCGCCTCGATCTCCTTCTTGGCGAGTGCATAGCGCGGGTTGAACCGGCAGATGTGCCCGACCATGAAGAAGCCCGGAGCCGCTCTTGCCGCCTCGACGATCCTCCGGCAGTCCTCCACCGTGGAGGCCATCGGCTTCTCCAGGAAGACGTGCTTGCCGGCCGCCAGCGCTGCCAGCGCCGGCCCGACATGCTGGTCCCACATGGTGACGATGCTGACCGCCTGCAGCTCGGGATCGGCCAGCATCTCGGTATAGTCGCGGTAGGTGGGGGTGACGCCAAAGCGAGCTGCGAGCTCGGCGAGGCGGGATTCCGTGCGGGTGCAGAGCGAGTGCAACTCCACCTGAGCGATGGCCGAGAGTGCCTCGCAATGCTTCTCGCCAAACCAGCCCAGCCCGATGACGCCCCACTTCACCCTCGTCATGATGATGGCCCCCTGGGTTCAGCCCCGCGCTCATAGGCGAGCGCGGCATCGATGATGCCGTAGATGTCGTACCGGGGCCGATACCCCAGGATGCCACGCGCCCGGCTGATGTCGATCTCGAAGGAGTGATAGCCCGGCACCGTTAGCTCGGTTGTCGGGACGCCGGTCTTCTCAGAGAGGTAGGCGGCCGCTCGATCGTAGGAGAACGCGGACGGCGCGGCGATGTGGAAGGTCTGTCCGAGGGCGGCGGGATTGTCGAAGGCGAGCAGCCAGGCCTGCACCACATCCTCGAGCTGCACGATGTGGCGCCGGTAAGGGACGCCCGCGTCGTTGACCAAAATGGGCACCCGATCCTCGCCCTGCGCCACCAGTCGCCGATGATCCTCGGTGAGGAACTCGTCCCACGACGAGACCGTGGGACGGTCGGGGTCTACCGCCCGGGTGAGCGAAAGGTGCTTCAGGATATCGTCTTGCGTGAACACCCACGACGCCCGCAGGCAGGTATAGGGCAGGCGGTACTGGATCGCATACTGCTGGCCCATCACCTCTTCCATCACCTTGGTGAAGGCGTAGTAACCGGGATACGCGCGCAGGGGCATGGTCTCGTTGATCGGCAGCGGCTGCGGGTAGAACCAGATGCCCATCGCCGCATCCCCACCCGAGAGCAGGAACTGCCTGACTCGGCCGGAGCCACGGCATGCTTCCAGCAGGTACAGCGTCCCCCGCACGCTGACATCGAAGAAGGTCGCGCGATCCTCCTTGGTGGTGGCCAGTTGGCAGACCGCGTCCATGCCATCGACTGCGGCTTGCACGGCTGCCGCATCGGTAACGCTGCCGGGCCAGACCTCTACGCCCTCAACACGCACCGGGCTGCGGTGCTGCAGCGCCCGCACCCGGTAGCCCGCTCCCACCAGCGCCCGGGCGATCGCATGTCCCAGCTTGCCGCTGGCGCCGGTCACCAACACGGTCTTGATGCCGAGTTCGCTCATGGCGGACCTACCACTCGAGGAGAATCTTGATCGCCTGGCGGTGGTACAGCAGCTCCACCGCCTCGGCGTACTGCTCGAATCTCATCGTGCGAGAGACCATCGGGGCGGGATCGATCACGCCCTGCTTCCAGAGACCCACCACCGCTACTAAGTCGTGGTGGTTCTGGATCTTGGAGTTCCTGATCACCAGTTCCTTGTGGAACCACTCCGATTGCACCACCTCGAATGGCTCCATGCTGAACCCGAAGATGGTCACTTCCCCCCGGCTGACCTTGAAAGTATTCAGGATGGAGGCCGGCACTCCGGTGCAGTCGATGGCCACATCCACACCCCGCGCGAGGAACGCGGCCAGGTCGTCTTCGTTGCCGGCGTTCACCGTCTCGGTGGCTCCGGCCTTGAGGCCGGCCGCACACCGGTTCTGGTCCAGATCAACGGCAATGAGCCGGCGCGGCGCCCGCAGGCGGGCAAGTTGGGTGAGGCAGAGCCCGGCCGGGCCCATTCCAAAGATTGCCACCTCCTTGCCGGAAAGCGGCGCGCTGCGCTGGAGGGCGTGATAGGCGCAGCCAAACAGCTCCAGCACCGCCGCCTCCTGCGCAGATCGATCCTTGGGGATCGCGATCACCCAATCGGCATCGCGCACGACGTACTCCATATAGAGATTCGGGCCGCCCCCATCTCCAGTCAGCACCACCCGATCACCGGCCGCCACCCCGCGCACCTCGCGGCCGACCTCGACCACCTCGCCGACGCCCTCGTGACCGAACTCGCCCCAGGGCATGGGGTACCCGAACCCCGGATACATCCCGTAGAAGAACTTGTAGTCGTTCTGATTGCACATGGAGGCGTAGACCAGTCGGACCCGGACCTGACCGGGTCCGAGCGCAGGCTGCTCGATCTCGCCAATCTCGAACTGCCTGGGGGCAACGATCCGCAGCGCTTTCATCG
>JBEKKD010000605.1:0-2772 GCA_050010895.1 Armatimonadota bacterium | reverse complement strand
CCGGCCCGTTGCGCACTCCCCCTCGGAGAATCGCGGTGAATCTACCGCCCGCCTCCCCTCGCGCCCATCCGAAAGCGCCTTCAACCACTCCTTCACTCACCCTCATGAATAATGCAGGCTAGAAGCCTGATCCTCCGGGGCGGGAGACGAAATGTCAAGGGTGTCAAAATCCCCCCGGGGCTACCAACTCTCTTGATTTTCTGTCCGGCAAGTTCCAGCACAGCCTCCAGGTTGCCTCGCAGCACCAGCACGGCACCCGGCCGCTTCCGCCTCGGCCGTTCCTCCCCGTGCACTTCGATCTTCCCCACCAGCCTCGAGAGGGCGCTCCTTACCTGCTCGACCTGGCCGGCCGCCAGCATCCGCGGCAGATCCGACACGACCCGGCGCACGGTCGCCGGCAGCACACTGAGCGCGGCCGGCAGGTCGGTGCCCGCCGCAGCGGTGATTTCCTGGCGCAGACGATCCCGTCTCGCCTCTGTGGCGTCCATCTCCTCGGTCAGCTCGTCCACCAGGCGGCCCCGGGCGATGGCTTTGACCAGGTTCTGGATCTCCTTCTCAGTCCGAGCGAGTTGGTTCCGAAGCGCATTCAGCGAAGTCTGCTGCTGAGCTTGGGCCGCGCGTGCCTCCTTCCACCGCTGCTGCACTCGCAGGATGAGCCGATCCAGGAACCCGTCACCACAGAAGATGTCCTCCAACTCGTCCAGTACCGCCCGCTCGGTGGCCGCGGCATCCACCGTGACCATGCAATCACAGACTATCGCACCCCGGTTCTGACGCGTAGCACAGCAGTAGGTATTCTTACCACGCAGCACGTAATGACCGCCGCACTTGGCACAGATGAGCAGTCCGCTCAAGAGCCGTCGATTTCGCCAGTGCGTGGCCGACTGCGGCCCCTCCCGTGAGCGCTGGCGTTGGCGGGCCTTCGCCGCCTCCCATAACTCCTGCGGAACGATCCGTGGAGTTGGCACATCGGAAATCACCCATTCCTCGGGTGGCCGTTCCCGACGCACTTGCTTGCCATCCTGCTCCGGGTCCTTCGGCCAGTGACTGCGGTTCCAGACGTGCCGTCCGATATACTTCTCATTGTTGAGGATGCCCGTCCCCTTGCGGCGATCACCCATGACTGCTGAGTGCGACCACGTCCGTCGGGGCCCCAGCCGGTCTCTCCAACGCGCACCTGGGGGCGGGATGCCCTCCGAGTTCAGCAACGCTGCGATCTGGCGCCCGCTCATGCCCTCGGCATACATTCTGAAGACCCGCCGGATCGTCGCGGCCTCCTCTTCGTGGATCACATACGCGTACCCGACCACCCGACCTGTACCGGGCGGGTCCTCGGGGTTGTCGGCGTGCGCAGCCCGCGTTCGATAACCGTAAACGGCGCCGCCAGCATGCTGACCGGCAAGCACTCGCCCCTCCAGGCCGCGGTGGGTACGGTGCGCGTTCCGTTCCAGCTCTCCTTCGCTCATGAGGGCATTGACCAGCATCATGGACGCGGCCGACTCAGGCGAGGCCACCGTGTCGATGCCGTCGAGGGCCCGCAGGTGCACGCCCCAGAACTTCAGGCGTTTGCGCAAGCCAGCCTGTTCCTCCGGATCGCGACTCAGGCGTGAGAACTCGTCCACCACGACGACGTCGAACTCCTTGGCTTTCGCCGCCTTCCGGAGCTGCTGGTAGCCAGAACGGCCCTGAGAGACCGTTCCTGGGATCTCGCTATCCGAGAAGACAACCGCCTCCTGCCAGTTCCGGCGCGCGATCTCGGCCTGACATCGGCGCACCTGATCTTCGATGCTCGCCGGCCGCTGCAAATCGCTGCTATATCTTGCGTAAATCGCTGCTCGCATGCTCTTCTTCGTCTGGCCCGGTAACCGCCTGCCTCATCAGCATGGCGACGATCGCATCGGCCAGCTCATTGACCAATTCATCCATAACGTGGGCAGGAAGTCCAGCGAGAATGGCCTCATTTGGGCGCTTCTTGGTCTTCATGTTGCGTCGTCTCATCGGTCTTTCCAAAGAAAAGCGCCGAGGACGCTGGTCCTCGACGCCGTTCACGGCCGCACACTGACAGCCCCAGGCCGCCGGCCTTATCTCACCGGTCTTCCGTGGGACTTTTGGTCGCCGTCAATGTCATCTGCCGAACCATCTGTTTTCCGCTGGTGCTCTCACGCCCGACGCGCCTCCAAAAGCGTGACAAAACCCCCGAGTTGACCCATCATAGCGGGGCCATTTCCAGATTCACCCAGGACGCACCACGTTTGCCTACAGGGGTAGGCTAGCGTGACGCGGCAGTCGCCGCGATTGCGCATTCCAGTTTCCCCCGCCGCTTTCGCTGCCTCTCTGCCTGCAAACGACGCCTCCGCTCCGCCTGATACCGTCGTAACTCGGCATCCGCCGATAACTCTTCCTCCGCCTGGCGAGCCGACTGCACCAGAGGAAGCGAGACGGTGGTGCCGCAGCCGCTCAGGTCCACGCACCCCCATCGCGCCCGTTCGCCCACGACCTCCAGGAAGGACAGGCGCCCCCCGCACCTCGGGCAGACAGCTTTGCCCCCTGGTCCGGCCACTCCACATCGCGAGCAACTATCCGTGTTCATCACCCCGCACTTCAGCACACACGCCATTTCCCAACTCCTTCCATCGTCATCTTCCTACGGTCCGGCCGATCGTGGCCGCGAGCGTGGGGGCGCCCGGAACCGTCACTCATCCCAAATGGAAGAGGCACCGGAAACTCCCCCGATGCCTCACCTCGCTGCCCTCTGTGTTGTGTGCTGCTGTC
>JBEKKD010000604.1:0-2808 GCA_050010895.1 Armatimonadota bacterium | reverse complement strand
CGCGCTGACTCTGGCAGTTCGGTGGGCGCGCCGGCGGTCCTGCCCGGCTCATCTTCCTGTCGGATTCGGTGGCACGCCTGGCTCCCCGGCCCGCCATCCGTGCCACGCTGCACGTCCGCGCGCTCCATCTCGGCCACCGCATGTTCTTCGCAGGTCTGCAGGCGGCGTTCCAGGACGTATGGATCTCCCGGGAAACGCGGAAGGAACCGCCCATTGGCGTCGGGAATCGGCCAGATCAGGGGGATGCGGGTCAGTTTCGGGAGGAGAACCACTGTGAGCGACTCACTCACCATTGCCATCAAGCAGGCCGCGCTGCGCGCGGGAGCCGATCTCGTCGGCATCGGCAGCATGGACCGCTTCGAGGGTGCGCCCAAGGAGTTCGATCCGCGCTATATTTTCCCGGAAGCGAAGACCATCATCGGCCTCGGGTTCCGCATCCATCGCGGCCTGTTCCGAGGGATCGAGGAGGGGACCTTTTTCGCCGCCTACCCGTCGGTGGGGTATGCGAACATCAACGATGTCCACGCGCCGATCGCGATGCGCGAGCTTGGTTCGTTCATCGAGGATCAGGGCTACGAAGCCATGATCTACACCAACACCAGCGTGCGACTTGGCACAAATGCGGGCAGGCCGGTCCGCCCGGGACTGCCCAAGCCGGATGTTTTCCTGCACTTCCGCATCGCCGGGTTCATATGCGGCCTCGGTGAGATTGGCTATAGCAAGGTTTTTCTGTCTCCCCGCTTCGGCCCCCGACAGCGCCTGGCCTTCATCATCACCGACGCTCCTCTCGATCCGGATCCGCTCTACGCGGGCCCGGCACTGTGTGACCGGTGCATGCTCTGCGCTCGAGACTGTCCGGTCGGCGCGATTTCGACGACCGAAACCGTCAGAGTGACGGTCGCCGGACGGGAGCTGGAATGGGGCAAGCTGGAGACTCAGAAGTGCTGGGTGGGATGGCAAGCGGGATCGCCTGAGTGCAACCCATTCCTGACGGAGGAGCTTCTGGAGCATTTCAAGCAGGTCGCGGTGATGTCGGGCTCCGCTGAGGAACGGGCGAAGGCCTGGGGCGATCTCGGCGATCGGCTGCAGAAAGAGCTTCGCTACATCAAGAACACGATAGAGAGCTTCCACCACCCTGCCGCCATCTGCGGCGGACGAGGCTGCATGCGCGCCTGCATGATTCACCTGGAGACGGCCGGCAAGCTCTCGAACGCGTTCAAGGCGCCGTTCCGCAAGCGCGAGCCGTGGAAGCTGGAGGTCGAGTGACCCATCATGAAGCTGGCAGTGGGATATCCGGTCCTTGGGGACGAGGACCGGCCATTCCCTGAGATAGTCGATCAGTATCGGGAAGACATCGCCGAGGTGTACTTCGCCTCGGCGGGCGAACCGTCCGGCCGCTCGCCGTTCGGCATGGGCGGGGACGGCCCGGACCCCGAAGCGCAGGAAAGACTCGAGCACGATCTCCGCGCGATACGGGCGCTGGGGATCCGACTCGACCTGCTGCTGAACGCGAACTGCTACGGGCCGGCGGCGGCATCGCCCGGGCTGGCCCACCATGTAGCATCCCTGGTCGAGGGGCTCTGCACGCGCATCGGCCTCGACGTCGTCACCACGGCCTCGCCGTTCATCGCCGGCACGATCAGGGAGCGCTTCCCGTCCCTGGCTCTCCGCGCCTCCGTCAACATGCGCATCGGCACCACGCAAGGCATGAGCTACCTCACGGAGTTGTTCGACAGCTTCTACGTGCAGCGCGACCATAACCGCGACCTCCGTAGGATCGCCGAGCTGCGCGAGTGGGCCGGCCGGAATGCGAAGGAACTCTGCATCCTCGTCAACTCGGGCTGCCTGAGCTTCTGCTCGGGGCAGACCTTCCACGATAACCTGGTCGCTCACGAGTCCGAGATCGAGAGCGCGCCCGATGCCCGCGACACGCTCCTGTGTCGCCGGTTCCTCGCCCACCGGCGGAACTGGGCCGCGCTCCTCCAGGCGACATGGGTGCGCCCCGAGGACCTCCACTACTACGAGCGGCTCTCCTCGCTGGCGAAGCTGGCCACGAGGATGCACAGCAGGCCCGATCGGGTGATAGCGGCGTACGCGAGTCAGAGGCTCTCAGGCAACCTGCTGGACCTGCTGGAGCCGGGGTATGGCAGCCTGCTCGGCGGCAGCATCATCGACAACGCCCTGTTCCCGGCCGACTGGCACCAGCGCGTGACCTCGTGCGCGAAGCAGTGCGACACATGCGGCTATTGCGCGGAGACGCTGGAGAGCGTTCTGACGCCGGTCGGGAGCGTGCTGCGCTGATCGTCGCGCCGTGCCCTTGCAGCAGCCCACGAACGCCCGCCCAATGAAACAACACCGGGCGACCGTCTTCTTTCAGGCATTCGCTGGTCCTTCGATGACTTTCGCCCTTACTGCTTTGGGCGAAGGTCATTAGTGCTGCTCGCGGTATTTCGCCGGCGTACAGTTGTAGACTTTGAGGAAGCAGCGGTTGAGATGGCTGCCGTCGGCGAACCCGGCCTCGGATGCAATCGCTGCGATCGTCTTGTCTGTGTTCAGCATGCGGTGCGCGGCGAACGAGACGCGCGCCCTCAGACAGAAGTCGCGGAACTTCATGCCCATGGTCTGGGTGAAGAGTGTATGGAACCGGGAGACGCTCAGCCCGCATGCTGCGGCGGCCTCCGGTAGGCTGCTATGTAAGAGTCAAGGCTCTTTTTCGAGCGTGCTGTGTAGGGATTGGCTGATGTCACAGACCGGCGCTGGTTCTCAGCAGGAAGGCTGACTGCTATGCGTGGCATTCCTCGTTGGGAA
>JBEKKD010000603.1:0-2810 GCA_050010895.1 Armatimonadota bacterium | reverse complement strand
GTACATACCAACTGCTTGTTTCCTGTCCAGCCTTCTCTCTCCTGTCTCAAGATTCACACCGCATTGTGCCGATGGCGCACATGGCTCGGCCGCGCCAGGGCGGGGTGAAGATGCTGCCGAGGACCCATTCGCCATCTGCGCAGCCAGCGGTCCTCCGCCATGCCACGTGACGCGGGGGCGCGGATATGGCCTATTCGCGGTGGATGGCTTCCGCACGCCGGATAGCGAAACCAGCCCCCAGCCAGCCGAGTCTGGAACAGGCGAGGGGGTGAAGCCGTACCGGAGCAGAGGACACCATGGATCACCGGGCTGCACCAACTGCGCTGATTGTGGAAGACGCCCCATTCACCCAGGAGCTGTACCGCGTCCGCCGGCACGAGCGCGGGCACGATGCCGGAACTGCGGGGGACAGTGAGCACGCGCTGCAGCAGACCAAGTTGTCTCATCCGGACGTAGTGCTACTGGACATGCTATTGCCCAGGATGACCGGCTTGGACATCCTCGCGCGGATGGGAAGCGGCCCGCAGGTCGCCACCATCCCTGGGCAGGAGGCGTCTTGGTGCGCAGCTCGTGTGGGTCGCGAAAGAAGTAATGCAGCGAAGCGTTAGGACCGGCCCACCACGCTCGTGGCGCCATCCTGGCATTACTGTGGTCTGCGGATCTCAGCCAGGATGTGAAGGCCGCGTGGGAATGCGGCAAGATGGACTGGAGTCTGGCCGCCATGTGCCGATTGACGGCACCCTGGCCGGGAGGGGAGCATGCATGCTTTCCGTTTCCTCGTTCTGGGTCTTGGGTTGGCGTTAGCGGCAGCCGGGGGGGTCGCGCTCGGGTTCGCCTGGATAGGCCACGCGGACATCTGGTGGTCACTGGGGGTGGTGTCACTGCTGGCTGGGATTCTGGCCGCGCTGTGGGGGGCTCACGGCCCTCATCAGGAGGCGCCGGAGTTCCGGGCAGAAGCGGACGTAGACGCGGCGACAGCGCCGCTGTTGGGAGAGATGCTGGTCAAGGTGCACCTGATCTCCCCGGCTGATCTGGAGACGGCCCTCACCCGCCAGCGGGGCACCGGAAAGCGGCTGGGCAAGATCCTGGTGGAGCTGGGGGTGATCAGCTATATCCAGTTGGCGGAAGTGCTGGAGGAGCAGGTTGTTCGGCGCGAAGGGCTGAGCCGCGCGAAGGCAGAGGGCAGACCAACCCGCTCAGACGAGCATCCATCGCCAGCACGGCAAGGCCCAGGTTAGCCTGCCCAGCGTTGGTGAGGGACACAAGGGAAATGCCCCGGCGGATTCCGGCGGGGAGCCGAGGTGGTGAGCCGGAGTCGGGAGAGGCGTAGGCGGCGAAGCCCGCAGAGGCGAGCCACCAGCGCCAGCCGCTACCGGGGGAGTCGCCGAGCCAGCCGCCTCCATCCGGTGGCAACCGCAGTACCCGAGTCGTCCGTCAGCGAACTCGACCCTCAGACGCGGCGCCCCACCTCTGTGACTGTGCCAATGGACCCGGCGGACCGCTGTGGGAACGGCACCGTCACGCGGGCCCTGTTGCCTGTCGTCATGAAGAAGCGTCCAGCTCAGTGCCTCCGGTAGTCGAATACGACCTGGTGGTGGGATCTCGCCGGTCACTGGCAGCGGCCCCGTAAGCGGCCCTCGCTGGTGCTCGCTGACGGGATGGTGCCATCAAGGCAGTGCTCAGGGAGCGCATGTGCCCGAACCACGGCATCGCTGAGGACGCCGATGGGAGATCGGCCGGCGCATCTCTCTGCGGTGCCACCAACCATCGGCAGCTGCGTCCCATATGGGGCATTATGGGCTCAATCCGTCGGCGGAGCAGCGAAGCGACCGGAGGGAGTTTCTGGCTGTCGCCCACGACGCTGCAGGCGATTGACAAATCGACCGTCGGATACTACCATACCTGTGTTGGACAGTCGCGTCTCGCACAGCGTGCTGCCGATGCCAGGGCATGACCTGAGGCCACTGTCTGCTGGAGCGATCAACGCTGACACACGGGCGCGTGCGAGGCCGCGCGCCTTTTCGTTTCGATCCCTCGCTGCCCATCGTATGCGATCGCATACGATGAGCTCCGTCTGGTCCCGCTGAGCGTGTGTCACGGCGTCATCTGACGGATGCCTGACCACCATTGGGAACAGAAAGGAGGTGAAAGCAGAGCAATGGATCGACCTCTTCTGCCGCGTTCTGTTGCCGCGTACCATCCTGTAGGAGGCAGAGCTGATGTGTAAGAAAGGACAGGGCTTCACCCTAATCGAATTACTGGTCGTGATCGCGATCATTGCGATCCTGGCCGCGATGCTGTTCCCCGTGTTCGCACGCGCCCGCGAGTCGGCACGGAAGATTCAGTGCCTGTCGAATGTGAAGAACATCGCCATGGGGGTCCAGCTCTATCTCACGGATTTCGACCGGACCCCGCCTGCGGAGCACAGCCAGGCGATCCACAACTACTTCAACCAGTTCAACTCCAGTGGCAGTTGCGAGTACACCGAACCGGCGGCTCCATTTCTGAAATGGCCGGTGGTGCTGGACGAATACATCAAGAACCGGGATGTATGGCGCTGCCCGAGCGCGAAGATGGAGAATGGCGCGCAGGCGATCGTCCCGAGCTACTACCGCAGCGACAGCTTCACGGGATGGGCCGCCTACTGGCAGTACTACAAGAGTGACTGGCCCGGCGGGGTGGCGGGTCCCTACTCTAATGCAGTCAAGCCCCTTCGGCCTCACTTTTCGTGCTCCGTTGGCTGGTAGCCTGGAGAAGACGCGGACGCGGGCACTGCCCCCGTGGGGTCAGTGCCGGCAGCGCACGCGCCG
>JBEKKD010000602.1:0-2811 GCA_050010895.1 Armatimonadota bacterium | reverse complement strand
GAGGGCGAAGAGTCGAGGAGGCGAGGAGTCGAAAGTCGGAGGGGACGGCGGGACCGATGCGGGCGACGATAGGGGGAGAAGGCGGCAGGAGAGTGGGCGGAGGGCGAGAAGTGTGGTTATGCCGCGTCTGGGTGACCAGCTAGACGGCATGGCGACGATACCTTACCGAGATCAGCACCCTCTTTCTGGGAGTTCCTCTCCGAGCGCACAACCGCAGCCGGGCTGCGTTGCTTCGCAGCCGCAGCCGAGTTGAGGCCATGAGCTAGCTCGTATAGAGCGACCGCGCCGATGGGTCACCCCTGGCGACGAAAGGGGGTGAGCCCGATGAAGATGACGTGCCCGAAGTGCAAGCAGGTGCAGGACGTCGACGAGAAGACGGCGACGTGCCCGAGCTGCCGCAACGTGCTGCGACGCTGCGTGGACTGCAGCAAGTACGACGTGCGGGTATCGCTGTGCAAGGCCGTGAACCGCCCGGTCCCCGTCGCCGACTCCAACTACCCGACGTACGCGTCTCCGAGCACCTATTGCCGCGAGTACGCGCCGGCTAGCGCGCCGGCGGGGTAGGAGGGTCGAGGAGGCGAGGAGGCGGAGGGCTGAGCGAGCGCGCGGGCGGGATGATGAAAGGAGTGGCGTCCGCGAGCGGACGCCGACTACAATATGACAACGACGTGATTCCCGCCTGAGGCGGGTAGGCCTTGCTGCGCTCGGAATGACACATGGGCAGATGACACAGATTGGCGGCCGCGCCGCGGTGGCAGGGGCAAGCCCGCCAGAGGCGGATGAACCCCTGCGAAACGGTGTTGGCCGCGTGGCGCCGCTAGCGCGCGGGCGGCTGTTTGTCCTTGGCCTTGGGCGCGGGAGCGGGGGAGGTGGTCTTCTTCTTGCCGCTCTTCGGGATGAAGACGAGGCGGCGTTCGCCGTCTCGAAGGAAGTTCAGCTTGCGGGCGGCGGCTTCGAATCCGGAGTCTGAGGCGAGGCTGTGCTGGTAGTCGGACAGCCGCTCTTGCTCTTTCAGCAGCGATGCTTTCTCGATGCGCAGCTTCGTCAGCTCGACCTGCTGGCGGTGGTTGGTTGCGAGCGGACCCCAGAGCTTGACGATACCGAACACGAGCGCCAGGCCGACGAAGGCCTTGAAGATCCGATACTCGACTCGCAACCCTCGCTTGCTCCGACTGCCTAGCCGCATTCCCGCACCTCTCGCCGTTTTGCCCGACCGCCTCACAGTCTCTCGTGCTTCCCGACCACCTCGACCTTGATGAGGTTGGTGTTCCCCGCGCCTATCGGCACGCCTGCCGTCACGACCACGCGATCCCCGACGCGGACGAATCCGGCTTCCTTCGCCCGGTGGACCGCGTTGATGATCAGCTCGTCGGTGTGGCGACCGCGGGCGGCGAGGAGCGCATGCACTCCCCATACGAGAGACAGGCGTCTAAGTGTTGCCACATTTGGCGTGACTGCTACTAGGCGCGTTTTCGGGCGCTGTCGGGCGACCGCGAGGGCGGTGTGGCCGGTGCTGGTGGCGCTGATGATGGCGGCCGCGTTGACGTCGCGGGCGAGGCCGCAGGCGGCCTCGCTGATACCATCGGCGATGGTGTCGCAGGGCCAGGCGGCGCAGTCCACCCAGCGCTTCTCGAAGTCGTAGGCGGACTCGGCGCGAGCGACCACCTCGGCCATGACACGGACGGCTGCGGTGGGGTAGTGACCCGCGGCGGTCTCGCCGGAGAGCATGACCGCGTCGGCGCCGTCGAAGACGGCATTGGCGACGTCGCTGACCTCGGCGCGAGTGGGCCGAGGGCTGGCGATCATGGACTCCAACATCTGGGTGGCGGTGATGACGGGCTTGCCGGCAGCGTTGCTGCGGCTGATGATCTTTTTCTGAAGGATGGGCACCTGGGCGAGGGGCAGCTCGATGCCGAGGTCGCCCCGGGCGACCATGATGCCGTCGGAGGCATCGATGATGTTGTCGAGGTCGGCAATCGCCTCGTGCTTCTCGATCTTGGAGATGAGGGGCAGGTCTGCGCCCGCGTCTTTGGCGAGGCGGCGGAGGGGCGCGAGGTCCCGGGCCCTGCGCACGAAGGACATGGCGACCCAGTCGACCTTCTGCTCGATGCCGAAGCGGAAGTCGGCCAGGTCCTTGGGGGTCACCGTGCGGATCGGCAGGACTGCGTCAGGGAGGTTGATGCCCTGGTGGGACTCGAGCAGGCCGCCGATGGCGACGCGGCAGGAGATGGCGGACCCGGCGGAGGCGACGACGCGAAGCTCGATTCGCCCATCGGAGAGGAGGAGGCGCTGGCCGGGTTCGGCGGCGCCGGCGAGTTCGGGGAGGGGCAGAGGGATGTCACCGGGTGCGGGGCGGCCGCGAAGGCGGAGGGTGATTTCGTCGCCGGAGCGCAATCGCACCTCGCCGCCGGGGATCTCGCCGACGCGGAGCTTGGGGCCGCAGAGGTCCTGGAGGACGGCGATGGGGCGATCGAGGTCGCCGGCTACGGAGCGGATGGCTGCGATGACCGCGGCGTGGGACTCGTGAGTGCCGTAGGAGAAGTTGAGCCGGGCGACGTTCATGCCCGCGACCGCGAGGCTGCGAATGGCGGCCGGAGATGCGGTGGCGGGGCCGATGGTGCAGACGATTTTGGTCCGGCGAAGGGCGGGCGGTCGGGTCTTCATGGGATGGCATTGTAACACGAGGAGGCGAGGAGGCGAAGAGGCGGAGGAGGCGGAGGGAACGGCGGACGGCAAGGTAACCGCAGATGAACGCGGATGCACGCGGATTCCCGCCTTTGGCGGGAACGGCAGCGGCGAGGCCGGGAGGGC
>JBEKKD010000601.1:0-2819 GCA_050010895.1 Armatimonadota bacterium | reverse complement strand
CATTATCAGGATGCGCAAGGCGTGTCAAGGAAAGCATCTTGTCACCCCGCGCGGCTCCGGCGAAGCCGGAACGCGCGGAAGGCGGTGCCGCCTGCAGTTCGGCGGCACGCCACGCTTCACCGCGCGCCGAAGCCCGTAGGGCAGGAGCATGTCTCCTGCCCCTCACCGTCATCCGGAGCACCGCCGTTCCCTCCGACTCTTCGCCTCTTCGACTCCTCGCCTCTTCGCTCTCGGGCGGAGCCGACCGGAGAGAGGCGACTCCCTCCCCGTCATGCGCCTCACCGCGCTGCTTGACACCTCCTCCGCGGCTCGCCTATACTCGGCCTCACTGCATGTTCGAGTTCACCATCGACAAAACTGACCCCAGCGGCGCCCGCGCGGGCCGCGTTCGTGTCCGCGGGCGCACCTTCGACACCCCTGTCTTCATGCCGGTTGCGACCCAGGCAACGGTCAAGGCGCTGACGCATGCCGAGCTGATCGGCCTGGGCGCGCAGATCGTTCTCGGCAACGCCTATCATCTCTACCTCCGCCCCGGCATCGACCTGATCCGGCAGATGGGTGGGCTGGCTGCGTTCATGCGCTGGCCCGGCGCGACGCTCACCGATAGCGGCGGCTACCAGGTCTTCAGCCTCGCGCCCCTGATCGAGGTCTCTGAGGATGGGGTGAGCTTCCGCTCCCACATCGACGGCTCCGAGCACCTCCTCACGCCCGAATCCGCCATCCAGATTCAGCACGCCATCGGCGCCGACATCACCATGGCCTTCGATGAGCCAGTCGGCTATCCCGCCGACCGCGCCAGGACGCTGGAAGCGACGGAGCGCTCCGATCGCTGGGCCGCGCGGTGCATCGAAGCCCACGAAGGCCGGTCCGATCAGGCGCTCTTCGGCATCGTGCAAGGCGGTTTCGAGCCCGACCTGCGGGAGGCCAGCGCGCGCCGACTGACCCGGTTGCCCTTCGACGGCTATGCCATCGGCGGGCTATCCGTCGGCGAGCCGAAGGAGCAGACGTTCGATCTGCTCGCGCACACCGCGCCGCTGCTGCCAGCCGGCCGGCCGCGCTATCTCATGGGCGTCGGAACGCCCGCAGACATCGTGCGCGCCGTCCTCTCTGGTGTCGATATGTTCGACTGCGTGCTGCCAACGCGCGTCGGTCGCAATGGTACGGCCTACTCAAAAAAGGGAAAAATCAACCTGAAGAACGCTCAGTACCAGGACGACCCCCGCCCGCTCGACCCGGACTGCGACTGCGAAGTCTGCACGACCTACTCCCGGGCCTACTTGCGGCATATCTACAAAGCCGGCGAGATACTGGCCGCCCGGTGCGTCAGCTATCATAATCTGTATCTCTACCTGCGATTGATGGAACGAATACGAGAGGCGATCCGGGAAGAGCGCTATCGGGAGTTCGCGTTGTCATTCTGAGCGAGCACGAAGTGCGACGCGAAGAATCCCGCCTTTCGGTCCGAGGAGTACTGATGCCTGACAAGTTAGTCACACTCGACGACCTGAAGCGCCGCGAAGATATCCAGACCTTCATCGCGCGCGGCGATCAGAACATGGAGGCCATCGGCTACACCGAGCACGGGTTCCGTCACGCGAACCTGACCGCCGAGCGGGCGCGACATATCATGCAGGCGCTCGACCGCACGCCTCGCGAGGCCGAGCTAGCCGCCATCGCCGGCTACCTGCACGACGTCGGCAACGTGGCGGCGCGGCAGGACCACAACCTCGTCGCCGTCATGCTCGCCTACAACGTCCTCAAGGAAATGGGCATGCCGCCTGCCGAACTGGCGGAGATCATGTCCGGCGTCGGCAATCACGAGGAGCCCTATGGCGAGCCCTTCGGCCCCATCGCCGCCGCGGTCATCATCGCCGACAAATCCGACGTCGCCCGCACCCGCGTGCGCGATATCCACCCCTCTCGCTACGACGAGCACGACCGCGTCAACTACGCCACCATCTCCTCATCGCTCACCGTCAACCACGACCGCACCATGATCGCCCTTCACCTGGAAACCGACACCACCATCGCCCCCATCATGGAGTACTTCGAGCTCTTCCTCGCCCGAATGGTCATGGCCCGCAAAGCCGCTCTCACCCTCGGCTGTCAGTTCGAACTCGTCATCAACGGGACGAAGCTGCTGTAGAACGACAGGCTGGCGACGCAGTGTAGAGCTGTCATTGCGAGCCGGCGAATGCCGGCCACGGCATTCCCCGCGCGTGGCAATCTCGCCGTTCCCCGTTGTCATTGCGAGGGAGGCAGAGCGCCGGAAGGCGCTCCACGACCGTGGCAATCTCGCCGTTCTGTGTCATCCCGAGCGAAGCGAGGTTTGCGCGCCTCCGGCGGGCTTGTCCGCCTCGGGCGGGGATCACGCCGTCTGGAGACGCCGTTGCGTCGGTACTTCAGTGCCGACGCCCCTCTGTTGCCATCCGCACCACCTCTGCTGCATCCCCAAGCCAGTTGCGTGGGTATATCGCGAGTGTAAGGAGCGACTACCCGCGTTCGCCCCGTCAGGGGCGACAGTGTGGCCCGTTGCGTCATACTTCAGTCCGGACGCCGCGCCGTCTTGTAGGTCGGGCGTTCCCACGCCCGCCGATATGTCACACTGATACAGACGTGTCCGGCAGCGGCATCATCCACTGGCACGGGCCGAGCGACAGCGAGTGGTAGCCCGCGTTCGCCCCGCCAGGGGCGACCTTTGCGCAGGGAGGCCTTGCAGCAATCCGCCGAGAGGACTACTGCGAATCATGACGGAATGAACTCAGACATGCTCGTATGAGGGACTAGATCAGATGCCTAAAGGGGGATACAGGCGATGG
>JBEKKD010000600.1:0-3800 GCA_050010895.1 Armatimonadota bacterium | reverse complement strand
TGTGGGCAGGTGAACGCTCTGTAGAGAGCCGTGTGAGGGAGAACCTCACGCACGGTTCGGGAGGGGGCGTGCGGAAACACGTCGCCTATTTGCGATGATGCGCCGCACGCCTACCTCACCACCGCCGAGACCGCTCAGACCTGTGGCATGACCCCACGGATGGCGGCGTGGCGGAGCGTGTGAGCACGAAGAACGGGACACGAATGAGTCCTCGGGGGGTCCGGCAGGCCGAACGCAGGTCGCGCAGGCGCGGTGAGACGCGCTGGGCCTTGGACCGGCCTGCATCTCGATAGGAGAGAAGGTCAGTCGGAGAGTCGGTATGCCGAGCTGGCAGCAGCCTTCGGTGCTGCTGGTTCTCCTCGCACGTGGCGGTGGCCCGGCCTACAACGAAGCCGTAACGCCAAGAAGAAGTGCTGCCTTGGTTCAGTCGCGTTGGGGGTTACACCCAGAAGAAGAAACACGCCCAGCGACGCCGCGCCAACGGTCTCCAGTGATAGGGTATCTCGCACTCACAGGCTAACCCCCAGAGCTGTCAGACGTCCCCTATCGACATCTGGCAAACATAGCAGGTCCGTTCGCAGCGGCCAAGTCCGCTTGATGGATGACTCGGCCCTGCTCGCCCGCAGGCAGATGTTCCGGCCTGGCTGGGCTATCATACCTCGCGCCATCCGACAGATATATCCTGCTCTTCCTCGCGGAAGGGTTGCGAGGTGGTGGACGCCGCATCCGGAAGATGCGGTGCGGGGAGGCTTGTGGCCTTCCCGCACCTGGGTGCAACGAGGAACCCTCGGCAAGGGTTAGAGGTGAGCTGGTTTGGATCGTATGTCTCTGCTCGCGCACCTGGGCGTTGCCATCCCGATGGTTTACAGGCCGCCGGTAACGGCGAACTGCCCATCGTGGTTGATCACAGCCCAGGCGACCTTCTTTTTCGGATCGACACCATAGGTGCCCCTGCGTCCAGCGTCGCGATCCCGAACGTGCCATCGCTGAGATGCCTTCCGCCCGCGCGCCGCTGGTCATATGACAGGGAGAGCGCGTACGGATCGGTGTGATCGCTTCCCACGTCCGTCATTCCCCACAGGCTGAGAACATCGCTCGCTGTTTCGCCAGCCTTGGCATCGGTCTCGGGCGTCCAGCCGGTGTCAACCGTCTTCGTCAGCGGGCGGAGGGTGTAGTCCATAGCGGTGCTGCCGTTCGTGCCGCTGAGGATCTGCGCGATCGTGTCATCGAAGGAGTCCTGAACCGTCGTGTAGGAGCCGCCCTGGGGCACCAGGAACTCCTGGCCGTTGAGGCTGTAGCCGAAGGTCTCTCTCTTCACAAAGTTGAGGACCGGTGTCACGTGCGTGCCCGCGCCCGCCGGGCCCGTGGGGTAGCTCGCGTCCGACAGCCAGTCGCCGTGGTCATCGGCGTAGTAGTCGACGGTCACACGTGGGCCGTCAACGGTGTAGATGTAGAAGCCTATGCGGTACAGGTCCTGGGCAAGGGAGGTCTCGCGGACCTTCTGGCCAAACCAATTGGGATCGGTCAGCGCCTTCGGCGTATAGAACTTGCTGCTGTCGGAGCCGCTGATGATCTCGTGGACCTGAGAAAGTCCGTCCGGGCTCGCGATGATCGAGCGCTGGTGCATGTGGTCGTGGCCGCTGATGTAGTACCTGACGCCGTTGTTCTGCAGGCTGGCGAAGAACGCATTCTGCATATCCGGATTGGCGTTGGTGTAGCCGGTGAAGGGGCTATCCTGGTGGCTCTCAGCCATGAGAGGCTGATGAGAGAACACGAACGCGTGCGCGGGGCCGCGGGTGTTCCTGCCCAGACGGCTGATGATCCAGGGCTGCCGATCGCCAGGCCCATGCCCACCGCCCCGGGTGAACCTGTTGAGCCGGCTGCTGATCCAGGCCTGCTGATCGCCGATGGAGTAACCGTAGTCGTACCCGTCGCCGGGATTGACGTCTTTGCTGGGGGTTACCCAGGGATCGATGATCACGAATCTGGCGTTCTCATAGTCGAAGGAGTAGCTCATGCCCTTCAGGTCGATGCTGACCGAGGTGGGGCTGCTGAAGTTCGTGGCACCCCATGTTTTCCCGAGGCCCTGGGTCTGCGGGTAATTCGATTGGAATACCGGAATGCCGAAGCTGTTGCTGGTGCCATAGGTCTCGTGATTGCCGCGAAACGGGAAGAAGCCGATTCCGGCGTCGTAGAGAGGCTGAGCAGCGGCCGCACGGGTCTGCTCGGAAACGTCCTGGCCGTCGTCCGTCAGGTCGCCGATCTCAATGACCAACTTCACGCCCGCGTTGATGAACTGGGCCCTGATTTGGCTGATGATCGAGCCGGGGACGGTGTGAGGGTTGGTGCCCGCCGGGTCGGTGGAGCAAGTCCACTGCGTGTCAGGCATGACGCCGAACTTCCACGGTTGCGCTGATGCCGCGGTCATCGAGACGAATAGCGCGAGCAGCAAAGCGAGCGCCACAGGCACGCTCCTGAGCCAAGACCGCCTTTTCATACCTGTTCTCCTTGTCTGGATGGCTGCTGCCCCGAACTCGTGCCGGGGTCAGCGTCTTTGGATGTCCCTGAGTCCACGACTGTCTTCTGCAGAAGAACTCGATGGGCATGGTACCAGAGGTTCATCGGGCGTGGGTTATGGCCGAATTAGCGTCTGATATAGGTTCCGCTAATCTTTGGATGTGCTATGAGGGGCTGGCTTGCCTCTCACGTGATGATATTGCGGCCGTTCCTAACTGGCCTCAGCCTATCTTGGTCGGCGCGTAACAACGTCCCTCATGCCATCACAAAAGCAGGGCGACGACTGGAATGCGGGGTTCCCCGCGGACTGGCAAGCGAGTCATCAACCTACTCAGTTGGGTGTCCTGGGTCCAAGCACTGTGCTTTGCAGGAAGCGCCGACCTGCTGGCGCGGCCATGAACCCGCTGCTCTTTCGCTCGCAGTGCTTGCCGAGGAGCAGAAGCTTAATAGTAATTTACCGTGATGCTAACCTGTTCTTGACCAGACGTTAATGTATCTGTGGAAATCATCAGTCGGTGAGTGCGTTGATCCGTTCACTCGTCGCCAGTAAGCGCATCCGGTGGCGACGAGGAGAAAGTGACGATGGAGGAGCGTCATGTACTGGTACTTGGCACTGCTTGTGTCGATCGTAGCGATCATCACGGCCGGCGGATGGTTGGGCCAGCGCCCGATGGTCGGTCGTTCCTCGGGGTGGCGGACGAGCCGTGCCCGAGGATTGTCCGGCATGCGACAAGGGGAGCATCGATGAGCAGTCACATGGATCCCCAGGCTAGTTGGGCCCCGCTCAGTGGATCGTATGAAGAGGCCGTGCTGAGTTGGCATGAGCAGGTCAATGCGTCATTCCGCCGCGAACCGCGATCCGCTGGGAATACAGGCGATCAGGGGGGTCAACCGGGCCCCCAGCGCCCCGCGCCCGACGGCTCGCCCCTTCGATCAGCCCCCTGAACGCAAGCACAGGCTGTCCGACGCCCAATGCGGCCGTAGAAGGCTTTTCAGCTCGCCTCCCGGAGCTAATTCATGCTGGGCAGCAATGGTCAACCCCGGCACGCACGGCCGAGGCCGTCCCCGATCACATCAAGCGCCGCCTCTTCCCGGATGTCCGCGTCACGGGCTTTCGACTCGCCGCATAGGCGCGCTGGCTGGCTGCCCTCTGCTCTCCGTCGCGCTCGATAGCGCACTGTACGCGCACGCCACCGGAGGCCATTCCCCCATCGTTGTGCCAACATCGCGGTCTCATACCGGCAAGATCTACTATCATCCCCAGTGCCAACTGCTCCTAACAC
>JBEKKD010000599.1:0-2855 GCA_050010895.1 Armatimonadota bacterium | reverse complement strand
CCTGTTGCGGAAGAAGCGGCTGTGACGGCCGAGTGTATGGGCTGCCGCGTGGAGCGTATATATGACGTCGGCGTCGCCGGTCTGCACCGTCTGCTCAGTCATCGGGAATCGCTCGACCGCGCTCGCATCATCATCGTCGTCGCCGGCATGGAGGGCGCGTTGGCGAGTGTGGTCGGCGGGCTGGTGTCAGCGCCCGTGATCGCGGTGCCGACCTCGGTCGGCTACGGCGCGAGCTTCCAGGGCCTGGCGGCCCTGCTGACGATGCTCAATTCCTGCGCTGCCGGAGTGACCGTCGTCAACATTGACAACGGCTTCGGCGCGGGGTACTTCGCGGCATTACTCATGAAACAGGACCGCGGGCGCTAGTGTGACCAAGATCATCGCCTATCTCGATTGCTTTTCCGGCATCAGCGGCAACATGCTGCTGGGGGCGCTCATCGACGCGGGGCTGTCCATCGACGATCTTCGCGCCGACCTGGCGCGTCTGCCCCTGCGGGGGTACGACCTGAAGGCCGAGCGAGTGATGAAGCGCGGGATCGCCGCCACGCACGTCGAGGTCGCGACCGGGCACGATCACGCGCATCGAGGGCTCAAGGACATTCTGCAGATCATCGAGCAATCCGCGCTTCCGAAGGAAGTGGCCGATTGCTCTCGCCGCATCTTCACGCGCCTGGCCGAGGCCGAGGCGCGTGTCCATGGGCAGCCGATAGACGAAGTCCATTTCCACGAGGTCGGCGCGGTGGACGCCATCGTTGACGTGGTGGGCGCGTGCTGCGGCCTGCATCGCCTCGGCATAGCGGAGGTCCACGCGTCGCCGGTGCCTCTCGGTGGTGGCTGGGTCGAAACCGCGCACGGGCGCCTGCCGATACCGGCGCCCGCGACAGTGGAGCTGCTCAAGGGCGTCCCTGCCTATGGCGGCCCGGTCGACGCGGAACTGGTGACTCCCACCGGCGCGGCTATCCTGACGACGCTCGCGCGCTCCTATGGTCCTATGCCGGGTATCACGGTGCGCGCGGTGGGCTGGGGCGCCGGAACGAAGGATCTGCCTCATCCGAACGCGCTCCGGGTCTTTGTCGGCGAGATGGCGATCGCACCTATGGAGCAACGGCTGGTGATGCTCGAGACGAACCTCGACGACATGAACCCGGAGTTCTTCGACTACCTCATGGACAGTCTCTTTGCCGCGGGCGCGCTCGACGTGTTCTACACCTCGGTTCTGATGAAGAAGTCGCGCCCGGCGACGCTGGTAACGGTGTTGACCGATACCGCAAAGGCGAACGCACTCCGCGAGGTCATTTTCAGAGAGACGACGGCTCTGGGCATCCGGTCCTATGAAGTCACACGGCTGTGCCTGGAACGGGAATGGCATGAAGTGGAGACGGAGTTCGGCCCGGTGCGAGTGAAGGTGGGCCGCGCGGGCGGGGACGTTGTGACGGCGGCGCCGGAGTACGAGGACTGCCGCAGGCTGGCTCGGGAGAGCGGCACTCCCGTGAAGGCGGTCTACCAGGCCGCGCTGTCGGCATTCGAGCGGAGCGCGAGGAAAGCCGAGGGGTAACATGAAGGTCCGGCTGGCTCTGTTCCTGCTGCTCGTTGCAGTCGCGGTGATCGCAGTGGCGATCCTGAGGTTCCCGAGCGTGCGGCCGTCAGCAGCGCCCACTCGGCCGTCCTCGCCGCCGCAGACGGCGGAGCCATCCGCGCAGCACCTGGTGCTCGACTACCTCCAGTTGCTCGACAAGAAAGACTTCCGGACCGCGTACTCTCGGCTCTCGAAGGCGTCGCAGCAGGCGCACACCTACGAGGACTTCGTCTCTCTGGCCGAGAAGAGCGGCGTGCCCAACTACGACCTGGAGGCGGCCCGCGAGAAGACCGAAGGCGACAGGGCGTCGGTGACCGTGCCGTTGGCCGAAGACCCCGCAGAGGCGAGCTTCGCCATGGTACGGGAAGACGGCGCCTGGAAAGTCGTCTTCATCGGCGGAGTTCCGGCATTCCCGTACGCCGAGTGAGTGTCCGCAATCCACTGCTGCTGAAGGGATTGCGGGCGGCGCAAGCGAAGGACGCGCGGCAGAGCCGAGCGATCTCTGACGACCGGCCGCTGGTCGGAGGTTTGACCACTTTCCCGTTACCACCCTGAGCCTGTATAATGCCCATGGGCAGGGATTCGATGGAGGCGCATTCATGAAGGTCATCCTACTCGAGGACGTGAAAGGCATCGGTGATGCCGGAGCGGTTGCCACCGTCGCCGACGGCTACGCTCGAAACTTTCTGCTCCCTCGGAAGCTCGCCATCTCCGCGACCGCGGGAAGCTTGAAGAACCTCGAACAGCACCGCGCCAGCATAAAAGTCCGGCAATTGCAGGAGGCGCGCACGGCCGCAGCCAGAGCCGAGCGGCTCGCAGGGATCACGCTGAAGCTGAAGGCGAAGGCCGGCGAGGCGGGCAAGCTCTATGGATCCGTGACGCACGCCATGGTGGCGGACGCACTCGCCTCCGAGCATGGCCTGGAGATCGATCGGCGCAGCATCACCTTCGAGCATCCCATCCGGATGCTGGGCTCCCACGAGGCCAGCATCCACCTCTACAAGGACCTCGGGGCGACGCTGAAGATAGAGGTCGAGGCCGAGGAAGAAGGCGAAGGCTAGGCGGGAGGCGGACAGTGAGCGCGCCCCTGCTGGAACGCATTCCTCCCCAGAGTCTGGAAGCCGAGCAAGCCACCCTCGGCGCGATGCTCACCGAGCGTGAAGCCATCGCGCGGGTGGTGGATCTGCTTGAGCCCGACGACTTCTACAACCCGCAGCACCAGATGCTCTACCGCGCCATGATCGACCTGTTCAACGACAGCGCGCCGGTGGATCTGGTG
>JBEKKD010000598.1:0-2873 GCA_050010895.1 Armatimonadota bacterium | reverse complement strand
GAAGTCGCCCCGCTGTGGGGTGAAGATCTCGTCGTGGGCGTTGTTCACCCGGCGCAGCAAGTCGCCGAGGTAGGTCCGGATCTGCACGCCGCCCACGGCCTCTCGCAGCCGGTCCGCCACCGGCTCGCTAACGAGCCGTCCGTTCTGGCCGTTGGGTGCCTGGAGTGACCAAAGCAGACGTAGCACGCCCCATTGCTCGGGTCGGGTACGCCCCCGGCCGGGGAGTTCACCCAGGAGCAGTTCTCGCACCATGCCATCCGCGGCATCACCCTGGTCACGGTCCTGGTAGATGCCGGCGGTCTGCTCTGCGAGCAGCGAGCGGCACCCCGCGAGGAAAGTCTTCGTGAGCCGATAGCATGTGCCCCCGGACTCCACTTCCAAGACAATCTCCGGGCTGAGGCTCGTACCCCAAGGCACGAAGGAGTCGATGTCCTTGCCGGTGGTGCTGTGCTTATCGAGCAGTGCCAGCGCGGCCGCCTCAAGGAGGGTGGACTTGCCGGACTCATTGGGGCCGTAGAGGAGGTTAATGCCATCTCCGAAGGGGCCGACAGAGATGAGATTGCGGAAACAACGCAGATGCTGGACCTGGAGGCGGCGCAGAATCATCGGAGCACCTCCCGGGCGAACTGGGCGAGTCGTGCAACCGCCTCCGCGGCGGCCGCGGCACGGTCCACGATCTCCGCGCCTCTCGCCTCGGTCCATAACGAAAGCAACTCCTCCACCGGACGCGGCTCGGCTGCAAGCTCAGAGGCCCCTCCTGGTGCGTCGAGCGAGGCCAGCCTCTCGAGATCGGCGATCGCCCCAGCCAGCACCGGGTCTTCCTGGGCGAGCCGGCCCAGGGCACTCATCAGCACGTGCGTCGGTGCCACCTCGCGCCGGAGGTCTACATAGAGGACGCCCTGCGTCCGCAGCCAGGCTTCGAAGTCATCGAGGGCGAGCAAGTCTGCCGCGTCCACGGCGCCGCTGAGGACGATGCGCAGGAGCGTCCTGTCGCGGTTCTCTAGGGACTCGACGCGCCGGCGCAACTCCTCCAGCGAGTGTGTGGGCAATTCGACCTCCCAGAGCAGCCACCGCAACTGACCTACTGATCGGCGCTCGATTCTCGGCGCTGCGCCCGGCCTCTCGATGGAGACGAGGCAGACCGAGCCGGAGTCGCGCTCGTCGAAAGCGGTTGGCTCGGGGGTGCCTGGGTAGAGAGTGCGTGTACCGTGGACGAAGTGGCTGTGCCAGTGGCCCAGCGCCAGGCAGTCCAACCCCAGACGCTCGGCAACATTCACTGCGATCGGGTGGTCATCGGGTGAGTGCCTCCCTTCGATGGCGAGCGACCCGTGGGCGACCCCGATGCTGATGGCCTGTCCCTCGGCACAGCGCCGTTCGGTGAGGCCGGCAGTCGGATCGAAACTGGACCGTCGCTCCCGTACCGGGCAGGGGTAGAGCGTGCACTGGCTTTCCGGAATCGCGACCGGTTCGTCGCTCTCTAGCACCGTCACGTTGCCTGGACGGCGGTCTGTGAAGGCGACGCGTCGGTAGACCGAGTCGGTCGACAGCGGGTCATGGTTGCCTGGCAAGACGTAGACTGGGATCGGCGCCGCATCCGCGAGAATCGCCGTCGCCTGGTATGCTGTCTCTGCCGAGACTTGGTTATCCTGGAAGAGGTCGCCGGCGACCACCACGAAATCGACGGCCTCCTCCTTCGCCAGTGCGACCACGCGCCGCAGCGCTTCAAAGCGCGCCTGCCGAACCTCCGCTGCCACCTCCGGCACGTCGGTGGCGCGCATCCCCAGTTGGACGTCCGCCGTGAGCAGGAAGCGAACCATAGTGTCTTCCCTCGCCAATCACCAGCCGATATAGGTACCGTTCGTCCCCAGGCGCTCGTCCCCTCCCAAGCCGAGAACGGTGGCCTCCCGAAACAGGGGTGTCGGCGAGACCAGGGAATACCACGGCTGAGGCCGCAGGAGCGTCCTGGCAGGCACATGCGTTCTTGGACAGCTCGGGCGGGCTCTAATGACTTTCGCCCAAAGAAGTAAGGGTCAAAGTCGTCAGAAGACCAGCGAATACCTGAAAGAAGACGTTCGCCCGATGTTACTTTGTTGGGCGAACGTCCGTAGGTCACCGCGCGGCAGCGACATCACATGGGCAGCGCGAATGCCCGCGCCACGTACACCGCCATCTGGTCCCGCGTCACGATGTACTCAGGGTGGTAGGTACCATCCGGGTAGCCGTTCACGATGCTCTGGCCTTTGCAGTACTCGACGTACTTGTAGGCCCAGAAGCTGGCCGGCACGTCGGGGAAGTCGGGGCTGCCCGTGGGGGTCGGCACTTTGGCGTCTCCGCCCGCCACGGCGCGGGAGATGTAGACTGCCATCTGCCCCCGGTCCACCAGCTCCGCCGGACGATAGCCGTCCCAGTAGCCCTGCACCACGCCCTGCGCCTTCGCATACTCGATATACTTGTAGGCCCAGTAGTCCGCCGGCACGTCCTGGAAGCTCGGAATCGCCGGCCCCGTGGGCACGTTCTGGTCTCCGCCCGCCAGCGCCCGGGAGATGTAGACCGCCATCTGCCCGCGGCTCACCGGCTCCGTTGGCCGGTAGGTGAAGTCCCAGTAGCCCTGCACGATACCTGCGTCCGCACAGGCCTTGATCGCGGCATAGGCCCAGAAGTACGGCGTCACATCGACGAAGGGGGCGTCGCCGCCGCCCGCGACGTCCCTGACCGCGAGCTGCTGGTTCACGGCCACGTCTTTTTGCACGATGATCGTGCCATCCGGGAACCACACGCGCACCGCCACCGGCCCGGCTACCGGCACCCCGAACTGAGCGATCGGCTCGTCCTGCCCCAGGAAGCCGTGCCCACCGTCGACGACCCGCAGCAGC
>JBEKKD010000597.1:0-2880 GCA_050010895.1 Armatimonadota bacterium | reverse complement strand
CTTCGGGTTCATCAGCGGCGCCTTGCACGCGCCGCCAAGACCGGAGTAGGAGTTCGCGGCGGTGGTCGAGGCCGGAATGGCCGTACCTTGCGACCTCCACCAGAAGAAATATGTGGTCGGATCCGCCCAGTTCACCGGCGTGCTCGGATACATCTGCTTCGCGTCATCCCGGATCATCTCGATCCAGGGGCAGGTCGCGTCGCCGTGCAGAATGATCTCCACTCCCGGCGGCGAGTAATAGCGCCCGGTATTGTCCCACCAGTCGGCCGGGCCGTTCGGCGGCAGGCTCGGCGCTGCAGGGCTCCCGGAGCTCCCGCGCTGGTCGCCAGGAGGCACGGGAGGCACGCTCGGCTGGTGCGCTCCCACCGACCCCACCCAGTCCTCCCGCAGCATCTCCAGATCGTGCGTGCCGTCGGAGTTCGGATATTGGATGTCGGCGGTGTTGTCGATGTAGATGCCGCCGTTCCTGTTCGTCCACCCCCACCCGTACCGCCCGGTGTTCATGAAGTACACCGTGCCCGGGGTTGTGCCGGATGACTGCAGCCAGTCGCCCGAGTCGCGGGTGAGCGCCAGGTAGCGATTCGTCTGGAGATCGGGATCCGTGCTGTCGATCAGCGGCGGCCTGACCCGCGGCGGCGCCAGGTAGTTCGGCTTCAGCTCCTGGCCCAGCGGCGGTGGCAGTGTATAGTCAGGCAGATTCGCCAGCACCCGCCAGGTGTTCGGAACCGGGACCAGCGCCCCAGTCGCGTCAGTTCGGTAGGCGTCGGGATAGCCGTTCTGGTAGTCCGTCTCATCGGCAATGCTCGGGTTCGTCGACCTGACGTTGAACAGATCATCCGTGCGCAGGGTGTTGTCTATATACAGGCTCAGCCGCGAAAGGTTCGTTACGGCGCCTGTTGTGGTGCCCGTTGTGGTGTTCGTGCTCGAGTCCTTGGAGTACATCTGGCCCGACACCTCGATGGTGTCGTCCCGGAGCATGCCGAGCAGTTGCCACGTGGCCGCCATCGCGGAGTAGTTATGCGTGAACAGGCTGATCTGCGAGTTGCCGTAGAACGCGAGATCGGTGTTGGAGCGAATGGGCCCGGTGATCTGGAATACGTAGGGAGCGCCATTGCCGTTATCCCGCGGCTTCCCACCCATCTCCACCCCGGCCACGCCCAGTGCGGCCGGCTCGTTCGTCTCGTACCGGTCGGTGATGAAGCGCGCGTAATCCGTCAGCAGGAGCGGCTTCCACGCCAGGACGGTGTACCGCAGGAACGGGTTGTCCGGGAACACCGCGCTGGCGACGATGCGGATGAACCGACTCTGAAGCTGCGTCGGGATCGGGCCGTAGCTAATGTCGATCGCCACCTCGCCGCCGCCCGTGCCGTAGGTCTGCTGGCTCGGCCGCCAGTCGGCCCCGTCGCTGCTGTACGAGAGCTGATCGTTCGCCCAGCGCAGGCCTGCCTCCGCGACATTGCGCAACTGCACCATGTCCGCGTGACGGCCCGTCTGCGCCACCTGCGAGCTGATGATGGCGGTGAACAGCGCCGCCAGCGTCGCCACCGCAAACAGCACCAGCACCGCCACGATCAGCGCCTGCCCGCGCTGCGCCGAGTTACGCCCCCCTGGTGTCATTCCGAGGCGCAGCCGAAGAGTCCCGCCGTTTCCGGTGCTTGGACGGCGTGATCCTTCGCTTCGCGCTGCGCGCTCGCTCAGGATGACATTCCCGGCGCTACGGATTCTCGGCATATCGGATCTCACGTAGAAGGTTGTGCAGCTTCACTTTTCGCGTCAGGAACACGGACTGCGCAATGCGCTTGCCCACCGGCGCGCTCGGGTCCGCCCGGCTCACCGAGAGGCTCACATCCACGATGGCGTCCGTGCGATAGTAGGCGGCGATGATATCCGGCTTCTCGACCATGCTGGCCAGTGTGGCCGTCGTGTACTTGGTCATCACGCTGTTGTTGCGCCAGCGGAAGTCGATGATGAAGATGGCGTCCACCGTCGTGACCTTGCCCGTGCTGTCCGCGCTCGCCAGCGTCTTCGGCAGCCGAATCTGCCCGTACGGCACGGCAAGGGAGATGCTCGTGTTCGGGTTCGGGTCCGTCCCGAGCTCGAACTCGTCCCGCCCATCCCGAGGCGCGCAGTCCACCTGCCTCAGCGTGCTGATAGTCCTCATCTGCGTCGGCCCGGTGGTCGGCGGGTTCTTCACGTACTCCACCCGCCTCACCGTCACCGAGTCGGGCACGACCAACGCCAGCAGATCGTTGCCGGGAGTGTACTTTGCCCAGTAAGCGTCGAGTGGCGCCGTGTAGTAGGTGCTCGTGCTATCGAGCACCAGCGTCGTGGGCAGCGCCTGCGGAAGAGTCGGCGGCGGTGTCAGAGTGCCGGAGGGGTACACCACCCGCGTCGCAGGGAAATCGAACCGCAGCGATCCATCCACCCAGTCCACGCTGAATCCGAAGCGGGAAGGCTGATTCACTCCCGCTGAGGCGTAGATAGCGGCGGGGCTCCCGCGGTTCTCGGGGAGCGTTATCGTGTCGTAGAACCCTCCGCGCACCAGGTCGACCACCTTCATCGTGCGGGTGCGCGGGTCGAACGCGCCCAGCGCCTGCATCAGGTAGTATCCGGGCGAGCCCGGCTGGCCAGGCACGTAATGGGCGATGAGCAGGAACGGATCCCGCGCCCACTGATCCATCCCCAGCCCCTTCATCGTGTTGATCACCTGAGGATTGCTGGCAAGCGCCGACCACCCCGTGTACGTGGTTCCCTGACGCCACAGCGGATAGCGCGAGCGGTAGACGCAGCCGTTGGGCCCGCTCGCATCATCGATCGGCCGCAGCCGCTCCCCCGAAACCGCCGTCGGGTTGAACGACATCTGCGGCACATCATACTCCG
>JBEKKD010000596.1:0-2885 GCA_050010895.1 Armatimonadota bacterium | reverse complement strand
CGGAGCGGGCCAGCATCCCGATCGGCCCGCTTCAGGACTGCACCATCGCCTTCGCCCCGGATGGCACACTGCTGGTTGCAGGCAGCTCGCCTGAAGATTCCGAGACGCGCCCGGTGGTGCTGCACAGCCGGCTGGAGGGCTATAGGAAAGCTTAGCAAGAGAGGTCAAGTACACCATGCCCATTTCGTGATATTGTCCATGTTGGAGGTGAGAGCATGGGCAGTCGGGAGCGGGAGAACGCGGTTCAGCGCATGAAGGACTACATCGAGGAACATATCACGGAACCCATTACGCTCCGTATGCTTGCTAACTCAGCAAGCTACTCGCCCTGGCACGCGGAGAGGGTCTTCAAAGAACTGACCGGGCAAACGCCGTTCGAGTATGTCCGAGCAGTTCGGCTGTCTCGGGCGGCTGCTCGGCTGCGTGACCCGGATGTGAAGGTAATCGATGTGGCCTTCGACTTCGTGTTCGGTTCGCACGAGGGGTTCACAAGAGCCTTTTCCAGGCATTTCGGGATCACGCCGCAGCACTACCGCAAGAACGCGCCGCTGATCAGGTTCCTCATCCCTAAGGACGTCCGTGGCTATCACCTCACCATACAGAAAGGAGTGCATACCATGCCTTGGAGCCCTTACACCATCTTCCTCCAAGTGGTAGACCGTCCCGCGAGAAAGTTGATCCTGAAGCGGGGTGTCAAAGCTACCCACTACTACGAATACTGTGACGAGCTGGATTGCGAGGAGGTATGGCGGGCGCTCTGCAGCATCAAGGAGGCCCTCTACGAGCCTGTCGGCATGTGGATGCCAGAGAACCTGAGGGAGCCCGGTACGTCGTTTTACACCCAGGGCGTTGAGGTGCCAGCTGACTATGCAGGCGAGGTCCCTACGGGCTTTGAGCTCATAGACCTTCCGCCATGCAAGATGATGGTTTTCCAAGGGCCGTCGTGCGAGGGAGAACCATCTCGGGACCCGATACGGCACGCGATGGACAGCTACGACCCGACGATCTACGGGTTCAAATGGGCTGATGAAGATGCGCCGAGGTTCCAATTGGCGCCGATGGGATACCGCGGGTACATCGAGGCAAGACCGGTAAGACAGCTCAACGTGAAGTGAGCTGGAGGGCTTGCGGAACTTGACACTGAGGAGGCGTTCGACTAGATTGTCCGCGGCTGACCGCTGACAGAACCATACTGCTCTAGCAGGGATACGCATCTCAGCCCATCGCGCGCCTGCTTTGCACCATCCGACTTATCGGGTGGCGCAAGGTGGGCGCGTTTGGCGTCTATTGGATCGAGGAGGAAGCATGGACTACCCGTTCGTCAAAGGCATGGTACTGGCAGAGCGTCTCTACCACGAAGGCGTGAAGCCAGTGATGGAGCGGCATTTTGCGGAGGTGCGTTATTCAGCAGGGCGGTTGGGCCGGGGATCGGATACGCTCGGCTATGACACGCCCCGGTCCATGGACCATGGTTGGGGACCCGAGGTGGACGTCTTCTTGCGGGCTGAGGACCACACGCAGTTCGCGGAGGAGATACGGGAGCAGATGGGCCACGCACTGCCGCGCCAGGTGGCAGGGGTGCCGACGAACTACGACTCGACCTCCGAGGAGGAGGGAGTGCCGGCGCACCTCGATCACGGGCCGGTAGAGCACCGCGTGCGGTGCATCAGCATCGAGACCTTCGTCGTCAGTTACCGGCCCTTCAACCCGAACCGGGAGCTGACCGTGCTGGACTGGCTGATCCTCCCCCAGCAGACGCTCCGCCTGATTCGCGCAGGGCGGGTGTTCCATGACGGGCTCGGTGAACTCGCGCCGATGCGGGAGAAGCTTCACTACTACCCGGATGACGTCTGGTACTACCTGCTCTCTGCCCAGTGGGAGCGCTTCGGGCAGGAGTGCTCCTTTATGGGCCGGTGCGGCGAGGTGGGCGACGAACTCGGCTCCTGCATCCTCGCCGCCCGGATGATCCACTACGTGATGGACCTGTGCTTTCTCATGGAACGGCAGTACGCGCCCTACAGCAAATGGTTCGGGACGGCCTTCGCGGAACTGCGGTGCGCGGCCGAGCTGACTCCGGTGCTCCACGCCGCTCTCGACGCACAGACCTGGCAGGAGCGGGAGCGCCACCTCTCGGCTGCCTACGAGTATCTGGCGCACATGCACAACGCGCTGGGGATAACGGAGCCCGTGCCGACGGAGGTCGAACCATTCTACAGTCGCCCATTCCTCGTTCCTGGCAAGTGCAACCCGGCAGAGATGATCTATGAAAACATCACGGAAGAGGAAGTGAAGCGGCTGCCGCGGTTCGTCGGGTCCGTGGACCAACTCACCAACGTCGTGTGCGTTCGAGACTGGCCGAATCGGCGCGCGGGGTTGGTGGAGCTGTACAAGGCGGGGAAATAGGAGCAGATGATGCGAACGTTCACACCGGCGCCAGCAGTCGCCGGGCCTGCTCATGGGTCAATTGAGTGGGCATATCAGGCCTCCCGGCCGCGCAGCAGGTTGAGCACGCGGTCGCGCTCCCGACGATACCACGAGATAGCGCGCGTCCCGTGGGTGATGGATGCGAGCCACTTGGCTTGCTCGGCCTCCGCGGTCTCCTCGAGGAACATGAGCGCATGACCCACGGCGTAGTACAATCCATGGGCGCAGACAAGAAGTGGGAGCACGGCGAGTTCCTCTTCGGCGACGCGGGCGCGCGCCTGGAAGGCTCGCACCAGTGCGGCCGGCGCGTCTGGTGCGCGTCCTAAGCAGGGACTAAGCGTACGGGCGAGATCGGCGGCGCGCGGCTCGAACGAGTAGCAGTCGAGATCGAGCACGGTCACGCGGCTCTGCTCAATGAGCAGGTTCGTGGGGTGGAGATCGCCATGGGTGACGGTGCGGGG
>JBEKKD010000595.1:0-2897 GCA_050010895.1 Armatimonadota bacterium | reverse complement strand
GGTATCGCCAACGGGCTGTACCTCCCCACACTCAACCAACCCCGCAAGGGGTTCGTTCTACAGGCGACATGCGACAGCATTCCTGAACGGGCCGAGCAGGCGAAGGCGGAGTTCGGCGCGCGGGAGTGCTACGCGAACTATCAGGAGATGCTGGAGAAGTCCGACCTCGACCAGGTCTTCATCCTAACGCAGCTCCTCCACCACGCATCCATCGTGAAGGACTGTCTCCAGGCCGGGGTACATGTCTACACCGAGAAGCCCCTCTCGCCTACCTATCAGGAGGCAAAATCGCTCCTCAAACTGGCGGATCAGACGGGCCTGTTGCTGGCCGCGGCGCCGCCGCTGATGGTCTTCCACGAGTACCAGTACCTGCGCTCTCTCCTTCAGAAGGGCGCGGTGGGCAAGGTCTGCTTCGTGCGCGCCCACTCTTCCCACGGCGGCCCGGAGAGCTGGCCCTCCTTCACCGACACCGGCAATTACTACCGGGAGGAGATCGCCACGAAGATCCCGCCGATCTTCGACATGGCCGTCTATGCACTCACGATCCTGACCGCGATGCTCGGGCCGGTACGGCGCGTCTCGGCGATGTCCGGCACCGCCATCGAGGAGCGGCGCTTCGACAAGATCCAGGGGACGAAACCGTACACGATGCGCCCGAAGGTGCACGACAATTGCATGATGCTGCTGGAATGGGAGGGGGCCTGCTTCGGGGCCGTCGACGGGAGTTTCTGCATGCGGCACAACAAGGCCCCCGGTATGGAGTTCTACGGGAGTGAAGGCACGCTGTATGTGGGCAGCGAGAGCATGAGCCTGGAGATCCAGAGCACGGCCAAGGGGTTCAAGCGCCCGGCCGAATGGCACGACCTGAGGATCCCGGCGGGGAGGCCGAAGTCGAACGAGGGCTGGGGCGGCGTGATCGCCGGGCACCTCGCGGAGTGCATCACCCAGGGGAAGCAGCCAATCTTCGGCGGCGCGCACGCAGTACACGTCGTGGAGGTGATGGAGGCCGTGTTCACCTCTTCTCAGACCGGGCACATGGTGAAGCTGAAGTCGAGTTTCTAGCGCCAAGGAGCAGCACGCGAATGCTGGATGCCTTCTCTCCCACCCATGGTTCGATCGATGCCAAGGGATTGCTACGCTGCCTAAGGCGGGCCGGTGAGCCATCCCGGGTGTACCATATGGAGCTGTTCCTGGATGGGGAGGTGGAGGCCGAGCTGTGCCGGCGCTATCCGATCCTCGAGGGCCTGGAGGAGCGCGACCCGTTCTTCGATCTCCAGGCCCAGGTGTGCATCCAGCGATTCCTGGGCTATGACTACGTGCGTTGCGGAGCGCAGGTCGTCTGGCCCAGGGGCGGTCCCCAGAGCACGGCGGGGGTGGTCGAAGACACCGCCGGCCTCCAGCGCGCCGGCGGCCGCGGGTACGTGGACGAGCACGTCGGCTACCTCACGAACTGGGAGCAGTTCGAGCAGATGGTGTGGCCGGATCCGGAGCAGGCCGACACGCGCGCCTTGGAGTGGTACGAGCAGAACCTCCCTGATGACATGTGCATCTTCGGCACCGGGGGCGCACACTTCTACGAGCACTTGAGCTGGCTGATGGGCTATGAGACGCTGGCCTACGCGCTCTTTGAGGACCGGGAGTTGGTGAAGGCGATCAGCGACAAGCTGATTGAGATGGCCGAAGCGCAGACGAAGCTGGAGCTTCAGTTCAGCCGAGTGAAGGGCATCTGGGGGAGCGATGACATGGGCTTCCGCAGCGGCCTGCTGATCGGTCCGGATGACATGCGGGAGTTCATTCTCCCCGGGCACCGACTCGTCGCCACCCTCGCCCACGCGGCCGGCAAGCTGTTCCTGCTGCACTCCTGCGGCAAGCTCGAGCTGATCATGGAGGACCTGATCGAAGACGTGGGCATCGATGCCCGGCACTCCTTCGAGGAGACGGCGGAGCCGGTGGTGGAGGTGAAGCGCCGCTATGGAAACCGGGTGAGTCTGATCGGCGGGATCGACATGGACTTCCTGTGCCGGGCGAGCGAGGCGCAGGTGCGGCGGCGAGTGCGAGAAACGCTTGATGTCTGCCAGCCAGGAGGCGGCTATTGCCTCGGCACCGGTAACAGCGTGGCCAACTACCTCTCCGTGGCCAACTACCTGGCAATGCTGGAGGAGGGCAGGAAGTACAGCCGAGGCTGAGCAGTTCCCCGAGGCCTCACGCTTCCAGCAGCAGGGCGATCAGCTGAGTGGAGAGAGGCAGTCGCGCGTCCATTGGCCACTGTCCTCCCCAGTAACGTTAGCGGGGCAGCCGCGGCCGCGTTTCGGCCGTACGCTGATTGCCTGAGGTAGGTCCTTCTCCATGTCACAGCACCCGGAACACATCTCTGGCCTGGTCGAGCGGGTGACCTTCCACAGCGCCGAGTCCGGCTTTGCCGTGCTGCGCGTGAAGGCGCGCGGGCACCGAGAGCTGGTGACGGTGGTGGGCACCGTCCCTTCCGTCGCAGTTGGCGAGTGGATCGAGGCGACCGGCACGTGGCGCATCGACTCCCAGTACGGCCAGCAGCTGCGGGCGAACGTTCTACACACCACCCCTGAAGGCGTCGCCAAGTACTTGGGTTCTGGGCTCATCAAGGGCATCGGCCCCCACTTCGCGGACAAACTTGTAAAGGCGTTCGGGATGGAGGTATTCGAGGTAATCGAACATAGCCCCGAGCGGATGCTGGAAGTGGATGGCATCGGGGCGCGTCGCCAGCAGCGAATCCTCGCTGCCTGGCACGAGCAGAAGGCGGTGCGGGAGGTGATGGTCTTCCTCCACAGCCACGGGGTAGGCACCAGCCGCGCCTTTCGCATCTACAAGGTCTACGGGGACGACGCTATCCAGAAGGTGCAGGAGGACCCTTACCGGCTGGC
>JBEKKD010000594.1:0-2909 GCA_050010895.1 Armatimonadota bacterium | reverse complement strand
CTCGCGCAGTCCCGCTTCGGCGCGGCCGAAGACCTGTGCGACTCCTGATACTGTGGGCATAGCTTCCCCTTGCTCTCCTCTCCGTGGCATTGCCCGCGGGGCAATCCCGGCGGGATCTTCGAGCAGGTCCTGCTCGCCAGGCAGTATAACTGATCCAGCCGGCCCGGCATAGCCCCCGTTCACGCGGTGTCGGTCAGTGCCGGTTGCGTCGGTACTCCAGTGCCGACACTCTTTCCGCCTCTCTGATATCGCTCGATGCCATGTCTCGGAACGCAGTGGCGCGCCGGATTCACAACCCGCCGCCAAGAGTTCACAGATACGTATCATACTGGGGTAGTAGGGAAAGTGAGACCAAACGCTCGGAGGCCGAGGCACATGCGCACGCACTGGAGGAAAAACCTGGATCGCCCGTTCCTTGCGGGTGTCGGCCTGGCATTCCTGATGTTCATCGCGTGGCAGTTCGTGAATCACTACTTCCTCATGGAGTATCTCATGGCCAAGCTGGACATGAGCATGCTCTATTACCACTACGTCTCTCTCCTGGTCGAGATCCTGCTCGCATCCATCATCGCCTACTTTGCCTCCCGCGCCATCGCCGCCAAGAGCCAGGAGATCGAGGAGCTCTCTCGCCAGAAGGATAGCCTGACAGACGCACTGGTGCATGATCTCCGGCAGCCGCTCACGGCCGTGATCGGGGGCCTCTCCACCATCGCGCTCGACCCCGGCCTGCCGGTCACTACCCGCGAGCTGGTAGCCATCGCAAACCTGGGCGCCGGAGAGCTACTTGGGATGGTGAACGATCTGCTGGACATTACTCGCTTGGAAGCCGGCAAGCCACTCTTCCAGCCCCAGCCGGTGGACGTCGCGGATTCCGTCAGGCGAGGAGTCGGCTCCGTGGCCGAGCTTGCCAGGGAGCGAGACCAGAAGCTCTCCCTCGACATCCCCCCAGACCTCCCGCCAGTGATGGGCGATGCGGACCGCCTGCGTCGGGTCGTCACGAACCTGGTCGGCAACGCCATCAAGTACACGCCCGCCGGCGGCGAAATCGCAATCAGCGCTGGCGCGGAGGGGAATGCTGTCGTCGTACGTGTCTCCGATACCGGACCCGGGATCGCACAAGAGCTTCAGCAAGCCATCTTTGACAAGTTCTGTGTGCTGCACGAGAATCCCGGACACGGCCGCAGCTCCACCGGACTCGGCCTTGCATTCTGCAGAATGGTGGTCGAGGCGCATGGCGGCCGCATATGGGTGGACAGCGATCCCGGCCGGGGCAGCACGTTCTCGTTCTCGATTCCGGTGGGGCGACGGCATCGCCATCCCGAGCCGGCACTCCCGCCCGCCGATGCCATGCCTGGAAAGGATCGCTCGCCCGGTGACGGGACTCGTTGTGTGAGTTGATCCCGGCGCGGATCACCGGCGAGTCCTGACACCACCATACCGGGCCCCCCAGGGGGCATCGGCAGCTGTGAGCAGAGACTCAGCGCCGGCCTCCATCCCGAATCCATCGGGTCACGCGAACACGCGGACGGAATCGCCTACGAACTGGCTGGAGTGGCGCGGGCAATGCCCCGTTACATTCTCCATCTCGCCCGTGATCGCCACTCAGGATGAGGTTTCTCAACCCATCCCTCGCGCTCCGGAGACGTCAGCCCCGCTACCCCTTTATCGCTCACCCATAGTCCAAGCTAGAGAAGCGCCGGCCCGCCAGCTATTCGCTGGCGGGCCGATTGCGGCCGCCTCTCGTCACGGTAGGCAAGGCTCAGCTATCTCAGTACGGAATCTCAAGCCCGGTTGGCCGCCTATCTGCGTGCGGGACGGCGGACGTTAGGCGCTCTGTGCTTTCCCGTGCTTGGCGACCGGCGTCTTCGCTGAGAGTCCAGACTCGCCGGCGCAGCCGGTGTCGTTGCCGCCGCCGCCCTTATCCCCGTGGCTGCCGCAGGCCCCACCCTTCATCCCCGCGGTGTTCGTAGGTGGCTTGATCTTGCCGCTGAGATACCCGACGGGGTTGCTGGTGAACTTGGGCTTGCACCCGGCGCAGCAGAAGTAGTAGGTCTTCCCCTTGTAGACCGTCCACTCGGTCTGCGCATTCGGGTGCACCGCATGATGCATCACCGGGCAGGTCGCCTCCTTCGGCGCCGGTTGCTTGCCCGCTTGCAGAATCGCGTTCACCTGAGAGGCGGCGAACGTCCTATGCCCTGCGGCATTGGCATGCGTCTTCGCGTAGGAGCTGAACTCGACAGCGTCCTTGAACGCGAGATGATCCTGCTGGCAGTTGCCGCTCTTCTCCGGCAGAGACATCACCACTGCCGACGCCGGTGAGACCTGCCACTTCCCCTGGTGGCGCGTCCACCCGATCTTCGCGCCGCGCCTGGCACTCTTCGTTCGCACGGTCACGTCGCCCTTGAAGTAATCCCGTGCGGATATGAGAGCGCATTCAATGCAGGCATAGTGGTGCACCGAGCCATCGGCCGGATTCTCGAGGGTCGCCTCGCTCCCTGCCGTTATTGGCTTCTGGCAGAGCTCACAGGTATTCGCCGCTCCACTGCCCTTGGCGGCGCCGTGGACCGCTCCTGCCTTCGCAACACTGACCGTCTGCTGCGAGCTGTGGGTGTTCGCAGCAGTCAGCGCCGCCCACGACACCAGCAGGAGCACCAGGGCGGCGATCAGCACCGCCAGCCTCACCGAATCTCTCATCTCCGACCTCCTTGGCCAACTGATCCCCCGGCTGATTGCCCAGTAAGGCGATAGGAATAGTAGCGTCAATATATGAAAGCTTCGGGGTGATAGCTTATGCAAGCTATTTGTTTATGTTCTGTCGGCCCAGCCTGGGCCGGTCTGGGGGCTGATCTGGCGGAGAGCGGGGCATTCTGGCTCACATAATCCGGAGGGTGGGCGGTCGCCTCAGAGGG
>JBEKKD010000593.1:0-2918 GCA_050010895.1 Armatimonadota bacterium | reverse complement strand
CGAGTCGCTCGGGATGACACAGGGCAGGCCTTGCTCCCACAAGAGGAAGAGGGGCAGGAGACCAAAGGCTGCGGCGTTTCCGTCAGCTGACGGACGCCGCTTAGCTTCTGCCCTACCGCGTCTTCCGCATTCTCCTCCGTCCACATATGTGGTAGTATTCTCCGGCTATGATCGTCCTCGGCATTGACCCAGGTCTCGCCGCAACCGGATACGCCGTGCTGGACGCCCAGAACGGCCGGCTGCGACTGCTCGATTCGGGGTGCGCGAAGAGCACGAATCGCAGGCCCATCGAAGTCCGAGTGCGGACGATCTACGATGGTCTTTCCGAGGTCCTGGCGCGGTGGCGGCCGGGAGTCGCGGTGCTCGAGGGCCTGTACTCGGACTACGGATTCCCGCGCACGGCGATTCTGATGGGGCACGTGCGAGGCGTGATCTGCCTGGCCGCGGACCAGAACGGCGTCAGGGTGCTGGAGGTATCGCCGGCGGAGGTGAAGCAGGCGCTCACCGGCTCAGGCCGGGCGAACAAGGAGCAGATCCAGCGGGCGGTGACCCGCATGCTTGGATTGAAGGAACCGCCCCAATCCGAGCACGCCTGTGACGCGCTGGCGCTGGCGATCGTGGGCGCGGCGCGCGAGGGCGTAGCTCTCTGATCGTAGGGCAGGAGCTAAGCGGCGTCCGTCAGCTGACGGAAACGCCGCAGCCTTTGGTCTCCTGCCCAGGTAGTCCGGGAGAGATCACTTGTGATCGCATTCCTTGAGGGCCGCTTGCTGCAGAAGCGCGAGGATCGAGTCGTGATCCTCGCCGGCGGTGTCGGCTACGAGGTCCTGGTTCCGGCAAGCGTGCGGCCGTACGTGCGCGCCCGTCGGGCGGGGCCGGACGGCGACCCGATCAGATTTCAGATCTCGTTTCACCAGACCGAGCGCAGCCCGAAGCCTCTGCTCATCGGCTTCGAATCGATGCTGGAGAAAGAGTTCTTCGAGCTGCTCATCACCGTCGAGGACATTGGTCCCACCGCGGCCTGCCGGGCGCTTTCCATGGAGGTGCCGCGCATCGCGCGGGCCATCGAGGCGAAAGATGTGAAGCTGCTCTGCACGCTTGACGGCATCGGCCCGCGGAAGGCCGACAAGATCGTTGCGACGCTCAACGGTCGAGTGGCGAAGTTCGCTCTCATGCCCGAGGTGGAAATGCCAGCGGTCGAGGGGCCGGAGGAGGACTTCAAGGGCGAAGTGGTGGCGGTTCTCGTCGAGCAACTCGGCCATACGCGCAGCGAGGCTCAGCGGATGGTCCAGGCCGCCCTGATACGCCGGCCGGAGGTGAAGACGGCGGAGGAGCTATTCGAGGAAGTCTACCGGGGCGAGAAAGCGTAGCCCATGTCCGAATCCCCGAAGCGCCGAAAGCCGTCGCAGAAGTCTCGGCCACAGCAGGAATCGGCCTCTGACGCCGAAGTGCTCGCGCCCCCGACTACGGAAGAGCGCGAGGATCGCTGGAACCTCCGGCCGCGCACCTTCGCCGAGTGCATAGGCCAGAACGACGTTGTCGACGCGCTGAAGATCGCTATCGAAGCAGCGAATCAGCGCAAGGAGACCATCGATCACGTACTGCTCTATGGGCCGCCGGGACTCGGGAAGACCACGTTCGCGCGGATCATCGCGAGGGAGCTTGGCGTTCAGTTCCATGGCACGTCCGGGCCCACGCTGGAGCGCGGTGGCGACCTCGTCGGCATCCTCACGAGCCTCGAAGAGAAGGACGTGCTCTTCATCGACGAGATCCACCGTCTGCCCAAGGCAGTGGAAGAGATCCTCTACTCCGCCATGGAGGATTTCACGGTCGATGTCATCTTCGGCCAGGGTGCGCACGCCCGCGTCTACCGCTCGAAGCTGCAGCGTTTCACCCTCGTTGGCGCGACCACCCGAGCCGGGCTGATCTCCCCGCCTCTCCGGCAGCGCTTCGGCATCGTCCGCGAGCTCCGCTTCTACTCGGAACCCGAGCTCATGCGCGCGGTCGGACACAGCGCCGGCATACTGGAAATCGCGATCGGCGAGGCCAGCGCCAGGGAGATCGCCAAGCGCAGCCGCGGCACCATCCGCATCGCGAACCGCCTGCTGCGGCGGGTGCGGGACTTCGCGCAGGTGAGGAGCGATGGCACGATCACACCGGCGGTGGCGGATGCGGCGCTGCGCCTGGAGGGTGTTGACGAGATCGGGCTAACAGCCCTGGATCGCCGGTTACTCGATGTGATCGTGAACCAGCACCTCGGAGGCCCGGTTGGCATCGAGGCGCTGGCGGCAACACTTCAGGAGGAGACGCAGACCCTGGAGGACATGGTCGAGCCGTTCCTGCTGCACAGCGGTCTTCTTGCGCGCACCCCCAAAGGCCGCATGGCCACCGAGGCCGCCTACCAGCACCTCGGCGTCGAGCGCGTGGAGAAGTCGAGCCGGAAGGCGGGCCAACGGCCGCTGCTGTAGGGGTTATGCAGCCTCTGGCAGCCGATTACCGGCGCGGGCGATCACGGCACGACCTCAAACCCATACGGAAACGACGGGATTCCCACGGTCGTCGAGTCCGCGCCGGCAGACTCTCTCTCCCTCGGAATGACAAAGGGGGAGGCCCCACCGACCCAGGAACAAGGGTCACACCCCGTCGTCCAGCGCCCCCATCCCACAGGACCGCCTCCCCCCTCCGCCGAACCCCCGTGAATTCTGGAACGAGCGCTCCATACGCCGTGCTGCGACTGTGCTCACCCACCATCTTCGCCCGCGGTGCCGGGGACTGCCGTGCCGTTGCGCCACCTCCGAGCCAGGGCAATCGCATCTAAACGGGGGTGCGTAAGGAGGGGTTTGGAAAATGATCCTGGGGGCTTGGAAGGGCCTCCAAGTGCAATTCGCGAATTTGTGCAGGTAACGCTTCTCAGCTTGAAG
>JBEKKD010000592.1:0-2919 GCA_050010895.1 Armatimonadota bacterium | reverse complement strand
GCGGAGCGCGTGACTCACGGGGATCGACGATCTCGCCGGCGAGCGCGGACGCGACGCACACTTCGACCCCCGCCAGGTACGTGTTCGCATCGCGCGTGCCGGTGCGGCCGGAGAAGTTACGGTTGAAGCTGCGCAGCGTCACCCCGCCCGACGGCGGCGCCTGCCCCATGCCGATGCACGGGCCGCAGGACGCTTCGAGTATTCGCGCCCCCGCCGCCACCATCTTCGCCAGCGCGCCGTTCTCGGCGATCATCTCGAGCACTTGGCGCGAGCCCGGTGAGATCACCAGGCCGACGTTGGGGTGAATGCGCTTGCCGTCCAGCATCGCGGCGGCCGTCATCATGTCCTGGTAGGACGAGTTCGTGCAGCTCCCGATCGCCACCTGATCGAGCTTCTTGCCTCGTAGCTCGCGCGCCGTCGTCACCGCGTCCGGGCTGTGCGGCTGCGCGATCAGCGGCTCCAGCGCGCCCAGGTCGATCTCGATCACGTCATCGTACTGCGCGTCGGCGTCGGCTGACAGAGCAGTCCACGCGTTCTCGCGCTGCTCCGCGCGAAGGAACGCGCGGGTCTCATCATCACTCGGGAAGATGGAACTGGTCGCCCCAAGCTCCGCGCCCATATTGGTGATCGTCGCTCGCTCGGGCACGGAGAGCCGAGCGACGCCATTGCCATCGTACTCCATCACGCGGCCCACGCCGCCTTTGACGGTGAGGCGGCGAAGCAGTTCGAGGATGACGTCCTTGGCGCTCACCCACTCCGGGAGCGCGCCGCTCAGGCGCACCAGCGTCACCTTCGGCATCGACAGGTAGAACGGCATGCCCGCCATCGCCGCCGCCACGTCGAGACCGCCGGCGCCGATCGCCAGCATTCCCAGTCCGCCGCACGTCGGCGTGTGGCTGTCCGATCCGAGCAGCGTCTGCCCAGGGACTCCGAAGCGCTCCAGATGCACCTGGTGGCAGATGCCATTGCCGGGGCGAGAGAAATACACGCCGTACTTCGCCGCCGCGCTCTGCAGATAGCGGTGATCGTCCGCGCTCTCGAAGCCGGTCTGGAGCATGTTGTGGTCAACATAGCTCACCGACAGCTTCGTGCGCACCCGCGGCACCCCCATCGCCTCGAACTGCAGGTAGGCCATCGTGCCCGTGATGTCCTGGGTCAGTGTCTGGTCTATCCGGATCGCTATCTCCGCCCCCGGCTTCATCTCACCGGAGACGAGGTGAGAGGCGATGAGCTTGTGAGTGAGGGTGTGTGGCATGTGGCTCTCTCGATGGAAATGGCAGGAGACAAGCTCCTGCCCTACGGTCAGAGTTTAGAGGAAAACGGGAGGAACGTCAAAAATCGCGACGCGCGGCTACCGCCACGCTTCATCATGCGTAAGGGCCTTGCTGTCATCCCAGGTGGCGAGGCGCTTCTCGCCTTCCCTCACCCAGTAGGCATCTTCTTCCGCGTCGAGTGCAGCCTCCAGGAGATCGCGGACGCGCCGAGAGAGGCTGACGCCGGACGCGCGAGCAGTCTCCACAAGGCGCTCGTGAAGCGGCCTCTCCAGTACGGCGCTGATCCTGATGCTCTTGGATGCCATCCTGCGACCTCGCCGCGAATGTAGCAGAAGTGCATCACCAAGTCAAAGGCTGTCGCGGATCGGGTGTGACTGGAAAGCCATGGACAGCACAAAGGCACAGTGCTGTCATCCCGAGCGACTCGTCCGTCAGCTGACGGAAAGGGGCGAGTTATGCGAGGGATCAGGACCTGCGGAGCCGACCGGAAGGGAGGCGACTCCTACCCATCAGGAGAACCTGCGCCCAGCTTCTCGCCTTCACCGAGTAGTGACCCATGCGGTTAGGGCCACTGCGAGTACACCCCATCAGACCATTGCCTGGTACTGATCCTGTTGCGGTCAGCGAGAACGAACGACGGCGACCCTACGAGGAGGCTGTGCGGAGTTGAGAACGCACCACTCCAGGCTATAACCAGATACTGCTGATCGTCTTCGCTCTCTCTCACGTCGACGCGTGCGGGCCGCAGACTACGAATCGACTCGGGGATGAGGACTGTGAATCCTGGGTCGCCCCGATGCACTCCAAAGTGCTGGCCTCGCTCATCGACCTCCCGCCCACGCTCTGCCAGAAAGGAGGTGGCCCACGCTTGCAGCTTAGCTATACCGACCGATGAGTTCACCCTCTCACGAAACGCAGAGTCCGCTACTACCACAGAGCATCGACTCGCGCCCAAGAACCAGAATGCCCACCACAGGGCGAAGAGCAGCAGCGCGACCAGGTAGTTCCGACGTGTCCTGATGCGACCCCGTGTGCGGACCAACCCCGCGATCAGGAGTCCGAGCGCCAAAGGGACTACGAACAGAGAGGCGAGTTCGGCAAGAAACCACACGCCGGCGGGCCGATCCCATCCTGTGAAGAACCATCCCAGCAGAGGGCACACCACCATCATAATCGTCGCTATCAGGGCAGGCGCACCCAGTGAAGGGTCTCTCTCCCGCCTCACACCACCCCTCCATACCTCTGTCCGTCGGCGCTGAGTTTGGCGATGTCCTGCAGCGTTGCGCCCAGGCCGAGTGCGACGGCGTGGGCGGGTTCGCGGGCGCGGGTGACGGGGACGCCGAGGCGCTCCCGCATGACCTGCGCGATGCCCTGTAGCAGTGCCGTCCCGCCCAGCAACAGAATGCCATTGGCTCTGATCTCGGCGCGCTGCTCCGTCGGCGCTTCCGCGATGGACCAGTGAATCTCGTTGATGACCGGAGCAAGGCCGCGTGCGAGCAGGTCTGGCAGGCCGTCCAGAGTGATCTCCAGGTCGCGGAACAGCTCGCCGTACACCTCGCCGCCGTTGATGGTGGCGCGGCTGCGCGCCATCTGCGGGATGACAGCCCCCACGCGAAGTTTCATCTGCTCCGCGGTCGGAGGCGCG
>JBEKKD010000591.1:0-2923 GCA_050010895.1 Armatimonadota bacterium | reverse complement strand
GGGCGAGAGGGGCCGTTCTGGGCGGTTCGATCGCCGCGTAACAAGGACAAGGTGTGCCATTGCCATTTGACACCCGCGGGAGCTCCGAGAATCAGGTACGTTCTCGGACAGCGCGAGTCACATCCGCGCGACAAGCAGGCTGCGAACGCGCTTGACGACCATCTTCCTATTACATACCTTTCCTATTTGGGAAACGGCCGCATTTTGCGGCCGGGTGAGCGATGGCTTTGACCAAGAGGAAGATCGACGGCCGTATTCAGGCATTCTCGGAAGCGTTGAGGGATGCTGGGCTGAGACTGACCCACCAGCGGCTTGAGATCTTCAGGGAGATCGCGGGGACGGAAGCGCATCCGGATGTCGAAACCGTCTTCCATCGGGTGCGCGTCCGAGTGCCTACGGTCTCGCTCGACACCGTCTACCGGACGCTCACCCTGCTGGAAAAGCGGGGGCTGATCTCTAGAGTGGATGTTCTCTCCGGTCGAGCACGGTACGATGCCAACACAGATCGCCACCACCACTTCGTCTGCACTGAGTGTGGGCTCGTCCGGGATCTGCACGACAAGGCGTTGAACGAGCTGCCAGCCCCTGCGTCGGCTGAGGAGTTTGGCGTGGTGCGGTCAGCTCACGTTCAATTCCGTGGTGTGTGTTCGAGATGTGCGGGCCGGAAGCGCCGCGGGACGAGGGGCAGATGAACCAGTGGCCGTCTCATCTGTGACTGAGTCGGTGTGTCGAACGAAGAAAGGAGATCCAAGATGGGCAGGAAAGCCCGGCAGAAAGGCGTGAAGACTCTCACGATGAGTTCTGGTGCTCCCGTCGGCAATGACCAGAACAGCATCACCGCGGGGAACCGGGGGCCGGTTCTCATGCAGGACATTCATCTCATGGAGAAGCTGGCCCACTTCAACCGCGAGCGGATTCCGGAGCGGGTCGTGCACGCCAAAGGAGCGGGAGCGTTCGGGCACTTTGAGGTCACCAATGACGTGGCCCGCTACACGCGCGCGGCATTCCTCTCGCAGGTGGGCAAGCGCACCGACGTGTTCGCGCGATTCTCCACCGTGGGAGGCGAGAAGGGCTCGGCCGATTCTGCGCGTGACCCTCGCGGGTTCGCGGTCAAGTTCTACACCGAGGAGGGGAACTATGACATGACCGGCAACAATACGCCGGTCTTCTTCATCCGCGACCCGCTCAAGTTCCCGGACTTCATCCACACCCAGAAGCGAGATCCGGCCACAAACGCCAAGGACCCGGACATGTTCTGGGACTTCCTCTCCCTGACGCCGGAATCCATCCACCAGGTGACGATCCTCTTCTCCGACCGGGGCACTCCCAAGAGCTTCCGGCACATGAACGGCTACAGCAGCCATACCTACAAGTGGTACAACGCGAAGGGCGAGTACTTCTGGGTCCAGTACCACTTCAAGACCGAGCAGGGCATCCAGAATCTGACCCGTCAGGAGGCCGAGCGGCTGGCAGGAGAGGACCCGGACCACGCCACCCGCGATCTGCACGAGGCCATTGCCAGGGGGGAGCATCCCGCGTGGAAGGTGTGCGTGCAGATCATGACCCCGGAGCAAGCGAGAAACTATCGCTGGGACATCCTCGACATCACCAAGGTCTGGCCGCACGCCGACTTCCCGCTGGTCGAGATCGGGCGCATGGTGCTCGATCGCAACCCGGGGAACTACTTCGCAGAAGTGGAGCAGTCGGCGTTCTCCCCTGGAAATCTGGTGCCGGGCATCGCCGCCTCGCCTGACAAGATGCTGCAGGCGCGCCTCGTCTCCTATCATGACGCGCACCTCTATCGCCTGGGGCCGAACTACCAGCTTCTGCCCGTCAATGCGCCCCAGGCCTGTCCCACCTGCAATTACCAGCGGGACGGATACATGCGCTTCGACGCCAACGGCGCTGACGGCCCGAACTACTATCCGAACAGCATGGGTGGTCCCGAACCTGACCCTGGTATCTCCGAGCCCCCATCTGAGGTGTCCGGGCTCGCCGGGCGCCACGAGTACCAGCATCCGAACGATGACTTCGAGCAGGCAGGGAACCTCTACCGCAAGGTGATGACCGACGAGGCTCGGGAACACCTGGTCGGCAACATCGTCGCGCATCTGGGCGGGGCGCAGAAGCGCCTTCAGCTCCGGCAGACGGCACTCTTCTACAAGGCAGATCCCGATTACGGGCGCCGCGTGGCCAAGGGACTCGGATTGCTGGTCAAGGAGGTGGAGCGTCTCGCGGCAATGACCCAGGAAGACAGGGCCAAGGCCACCGCGCAGACCGCATAGAGGCGCCCAGGCAAACGTCGATTTGTGAGCGCGTCTGTGTACGCGTGCGGCCGAACACATCATGACCCCGGCGCCTGACAGAAGGTGCTGGACGAGAGGAGACAGAGGATGGGCAAGACAGAGGAGAACCTGAAGACCGCCTTTGCCGGGGAATCGCAGGCGCGGAACCGGTACACCTACTTCGCGGCAGTTGCCAGGAAAGAGGGTTACCACTACATCGCGAAGATCCTGGAGGAAACTGCCGAGAACGAGAAACGGCACGCAAAGGACGAACTCGCTCTGCTGAACGGGATCGGCGACACCGCCGCGAATTTGCGGGAGGCGATTGCAGGCGAGCACCACGAGACCACCAGCATGTATCCTGAGTTCGCCCAGGCGGCGGCCGCTGAAGGCAATAACGAGGCCGCCAACCTGTTCCGGCAGATCGCCAAGATCGAGAAGCACCATCGCGACAGATACAGCAAGCTCCTGGCGATGGTCGAGAACGGCACCGTGTTCAAGCGAGAGCAGCCGATCGAATGGAAGTGCAGTGTCTGCGGCTTTGTCTTCAAGGGCACTGAGCCCCCGAAGGTCTGTCCCTGCTGCAAGCATGCGAGGGAGTACTACGAGCCGGCTGACATGAGCTTCTCGGACTGACT